>NZ_AZQX01000047.1:0-15665 GCF_000568385.1 Halomonas sp. BC04 | reverse complement strand
AGGAATACCACATTCAGAACGTCAACAGTTATATCAGCCGATTGAAGGGCTGGATGGGGCGCTTTCATGGGGTGGGGACAGCGTACTTGCCGAATTACCTGGCATGGCGGCGGTTGTTTGAAACGGCGAAGCCAGCCGAGGAGTCGTGGCTACGCGCGGCGATAGGCGCCGACCAACAACAGATACCAACATAGCCATAAAACGACAGTCACGCAAAGGGACTCACTATGATACTGGCAGATCTCATTTCGGCCCATCCCGAGCCGCCACCGCTTGCACTTCCCTACCCCCTCGCCCTCGGGCGTGCAGGCTCTCGGGCTTCCCTTCTCCTGCGCAGGATTACGAAGGCCGCACGCTCGATCTCAACCAACGCTTCGTGAAGCGCCCCTCCGCAACCTTCTTCCTAACAGTTACTGGTGACAGCATGGAGCCGCTGGGAATACAAGAAGGCGATACACTGGTGGTCGATCGTTCCATCGACCCCAGGCCCGGCCATATCATCGTCGCCATGGTCGACGGAGAGATCACGGTGAAGCGCTACGAGCTGCGTGGGGACGTACCCTGTCTCTGTTCTGGCAATCCTCGCTATGTCCCGATCCCGCTGGTTGACCTGGATTGCCAGGTGTGGGGCGTGGTCAGGTCGGTCATTCATGAGTACACCGTATGATCGGCCTGGTGGACTGCAACAAGTTTTACGTCAGCTGCGAAAGGGTATTCCAGCCGCGGCTGAGGGACCGCCCCGTCGGAGTGCTCTCGAACAACGACGGCTGTGTTATTGCGCTCTCCAACGAACTCAAGGCGATCGGTGTCACCATGGGCACGCCGGCATTCGAGATCCAGCACCTGGTACGCCAGGGCCGCATCCATCTGCTCTCATCGAACTACGAACTCTACGGTGACATGAGCCAGCGCGTGCAAGCGGTGCTCGAAGAGTTCGCTCCCGGCGTCGAGCCTACAGCATTGATGAGATGTTCGTCCGCTTTGGTGGCTTCACCTCTGATCAGCTGCTCAAGCATGCGCGGCAGCTGCATGATCGGGTGCGCCAGTACACTGGTATTCCAGTCTGCGTCGGTGTTGCCCCGACGCGCACATTGGCCAAGTTCGCCAATCGGGCCGCCAAGAAAATTCCGGCCTATCGCGGCGTGTGCGTGCTGCAGGCCGACAGCGCGGAAACCAGAGCTCTGCTGCAAAAGTTCGAGCTGGGGGACCTCTGGGGTGTCGGCCGAAGGCTCGTCGAACGCCTCGCAGTCATCGGCATTCGCACTGGCTGGGACCTCGCCCAGGCCGACCCCAAGTGGATCCGCCGGCAGTTCAGCGTCACGCTCGAGCGCACCGCCTTGGAACTGAGGGGCGTCAGCTGTATCGAAATGAACGATTTTCACGAGCCGAGGCAGCGCATTATGACCAGCCGATCGTTCGGTAAGCTGACCGGCAACCTAGGCGAGATCCGCGAAGCGCTCCGCCAGCATGGCCAGCGCGGCGCCGAAAAGCTGCGAAGCCAGGGCAGCCTCGCCCGCGCTGTGCTGGTGTTTCTCAAAACGAATCCGTTCCGGCTGGACCTGCCCCAATACTCACCCCATGCCGTGCTCGAGCTACCCCGGCCCACCGACGACAGCCGCGAGATTCTCCACGCTGCCGGCCACGCGTTGCAGCGCATCTACCGTAAGGGTTATTTCTACCAGAAGGGAGGCGTGATGCTGCTTGACTTAGTCGATGCCAGGCGGCAACAGCTCTCGTTGCTTGACACGCCCCAGAGCGAAGCTGAAAGGCAGCGCAGCGCGAAGCTAATGAGCGTGATGGATGAACTGAACAGCAGGATGGGCCGCGGAACGGTTAAATTGGGCACCCCTAGCCCAGGAGCGGCGTGGCACCTACGCTGCGCTAACCTCACTCAGCGTTTCTCAACACGTTGGGACGAGTTGCCAACCGCTCGAGCGAGATAAAAAAGCCCGGCAGCAGCCAGGGCAGGCTAATCTGTCAAATGCAAGTCAGCAGCAACTGCCTGTAGTGCTGCGAAAAGCTGATGTGATAGCTTGGTTCATCAGCAAAATCTCCGAGCGCGTAAGCGCTCGGTGAGGCCTCCTCCAGGTCTTGTTCACAATCACCGTCATTGCTGCCATCCGCAGCGTTGTCAGCCCCCTTTCCGCCCGACGCTGGACCAGCTGCAGCGGCAGGCATCGGTACCTGGCTCAGTACGGCCAGATCCTCCGGCAGATCGTCGGCAATGCGTTCCGCGAATCGCCGTAGCGTCGTTTCCGCCAGCATGAACAGCCACGCTTGATCATCGACTTCGCCCATGCGCCGCAGAATTCTCCCCAATACCTGCCGGTAGTGAAGCTCGGTACGGATGCGGCTTAGAAAGCAGCATACCTGCAGGCGGGGGATGTCGGTCCCCTCGCTAATCATCCCGACTGCGACGATCCAGCGGCAATCGCTGTGTCGGAATGCATTGATGACCTGCTGAGCATTCGGGGTTTTGTTGGTAACGATGCACCAACTCTCCCCTCTGGCGTCAAGCGCTTGGGCTATCTGCTGAGCATGTGCGATATCGGTGGCGACTACCAGGCCCGCTGCCTCTGGCTGGCTCCGACGAAGCGCGTCCAGCTTGCCACTTCCTAGCGAGAGCAGTTGTTCGATCACCTCGTCATGGCGCAGCAAGTCTTCGTAAGTGACAGGCGACTCTCCCAACAGCTCGGCGATACTGGGGAACAACCTAACGGTGCTCTCGGTTTCGGCTGCTTCCGTGAGCGCAACTTGTTGGTTGTCCAGAAGGAGAATGCGGGGCGAACGGCACACTCCGTCCGCGATGGCTTCCTGCAGACCATAGCGGTAGTCGCAGATCAGCTGCCCCTCGGGGGGAGATAGGTAACGTGCCAGGGCAATGGCGCGGTCGTCAGAGCGCCACGGCGTGCCGGACAGCGCCAAGGTGAAAACGGCCCGATCCTGGATCTTCTGCAGGATCTGTTGCCCCCAGGCGTTGCTCAGTAAAGGGTCATGGCCGGCGCAGTGATGGATTTCGTCGAAGACGACGAACACGCGATAGTCTTCGAGCAGTCGCCAGAAGATCTCATCGCGGTACTCCATGGCTTGATAGGTGTAAGCCCCTCCCACCGAGCCGAGCAAGCCGTCCAAGCGCTTGCCGAGCACCGCCGAAAAGGTGGAGCGAAAGCCGTCGACGACCTGGCGCGAGGGTGCGAAACAGAGAACCAGATCGATCTTGCCTTGGTCAAGCAGGCATCGGGTCAGCTCCGCTGCCATGCGAGTCTTGCCGGCACCGGGGGTCGCCTGGCAGAAGAAATGCGACGTGGAAAGGAAGTGCTTCAACGCCATGTCGATACACCGGCGCTGCCAGTCTCTCAGCGATGCCGTCATCTCCCCGAGGCCACCGTCTTGAGTGTGTTCTCGACGGCACGAAGATGTCCCAACAGGCGTGAGCTGCGGTCTTTGGCCCCCCGATACTCGCTTTCGACCAGGTCCTTTAGATGAGGCATGTCATCGAGGAGCTGCTTGTAGCGCTCCGTTTCGCCCATCGATGACAGGAAGTCGAGCTTGATCTCTTTGAGGAGGGCTTCCAGATACACCTGCGCATCGGACGACGATGGGGCTGGCGTGGCGCTCGCCTCGGGCGTTGACCTAGTCAACTCCTCTTTATGCGCGGGCTTGATGTAATCCTCGAAACCGTTGTCGATCAGCTCCAACTGCAGATGCGGAGGGATGGGTTGCAGGTGGTAGACCTGTCCTCGCTTGCGGCGCTCATTGTCAGGCACGAGCCAGCCCGCCCGGAGTAGGCGGCGAATCTGCTCATACACATACCGGCGTACATCGCCAAGGCGATAGTCGATGCCGTCAAGGTGCTTGGCGTAGGCATCCCGCAATTCGCGGGTGGTGAATTGCGTGCGCCCCTCTTCCTGGAGAAGGCCATACAGTCGCCTGTCGAAGATGAGCGAGACGGTTTTCATGCGGGCACCTGAGCGGTTATCACAAAAATGCGGATTATAGTCCGTCGCTTTTGCGTCCGCAAACACACGATAGTGCTGCCTCAAATGAAGTTGAGGCGGTCATGGATCCATTGGCAAAAGCGTTGGGGGCACGCATCAGAGCGCAGAGGAAGGCCTGTCGGCTCTCTCAGACTGCACTGGCGCTGGCCTGCAGCATTGACCGCAGCTACATGGGACGCATCGAGCGTGGCGAGGTGAACATCACGGTCGAGAAGCTGTATCGCATCGCCGGGGTACTGGCGTGCGATCCGGCGTCGCTACTTCCTCGCATGACGGAGCTTCAGATCAGCTAGCCTACACGCTTTTGAGAGTCATTCAGCGTCACTCCGAAGAAGGCCGCTGACTGACGATGTAAGACTGGCAACACCACCTCAAGACGGCACGCCCTGCCCCTCCCTCCCCTTCGCTGTGTATGATGGCCCTCAACAGTCACATATCAGTTACGAACGTGGGGAAGCATCGTGAACACGGAGAGTCACTCTCAGCTGGCGGCTTCATCTGGTCCGTGGCGGACCTGCTGCGCGGCGATTTCAAGCAGTCCCAGTACGGCCGCATCATCCTGCCCTTCACCCTGCTGCGGCGCCTGGAGTGCGTGCTGGAGCCCACCCAGGCCGAGGTGCTGCGTGCCGCCCAGGATCACCAGGCCAAGCCTGAGGCGGTGCGCGAGAAGCTGCTGCTGCGCGCCGCGGCACAGCCCTTCTTCAATGCCTCACCGTTGACCCTCGGCACCCTCTCCGACACCCAGACCGCCGACGACCTGATGAGCTACGTGCAGTCGTTTAGCCAGGACGCCCGGGAGATCTTCGAGCATTTCGAGTTCGAGGGCTTCGTCCAGCAGCTCGGCGCCAACAACCTGCTCTACCAGGTGGTGCAGCGCTTCGCCTCCATGGAGCTGAGCCCGCAGCGCCTGACCAACTTCGGCATGGGCCTGGTGTTCGAGGAGCTGATCCGCAAGTTCGCCGAGAGCTCCAACGAGACGGCGGGGGAGCACTTCACACCCCGCGATATCGTCCACCTGACCACCTCGCTGGTGCTCACCGGCCAGGATGACAAGCTGCGCCCCCACCGCATCGTCACCATCTACGACCCTACGGCGGGCACCGGTGGCTTTCTCTCCGAGAGCGAGGAATACATCCATCAGGTCAGCCAGGAGGTGACCGTCTCGCTGCACGGCCAGGAGCTCAACCCCGAGTCCTACGCCATCTGCAAGGCAGATATGCTTATCAGGGATAAGCAGATAGACAAGATCAAACTCGGCAACACCCTCTCCGACGACCAGCTGGCCGGTGAGCACTTCGACTTCATGCTCTCCAACCCGCCGTTCGGGGTGGAATGGAAGAAGGTCCAGACGCCGATCTCCAATGAGCACAAGCAGAAAGGGTATGAGGGCCGCTTCGGCCCCGGCCTGCCGCGGGTCTCCGACGGCTCGCTGCTGTTCCTGATGCACCTGGTGAGCAAGATGCGCCCGCGCCAGGAGGGCGGCTCGCGCATCGGTATCATCCTCAACGGCTCGCCGCTTTTCACCGGTGGCGCCGGCAGCGGCGAGTCAGAGATCCGCCGCTACCTGCTGCAGCACGACCTGGTGGAGGCCATCGTCGGCCTGCCCACGGACCTCTTCTACAACACCGGCATCGCCACCTACGTGTGGATCCTTTCCAATAACAAGCCCGCCGAGCGACGCGGGCAGGTGCAACTGATCAACGCCACCGGCCGGGCCAGCAAGATGCGAAAGTCCTTGGGCAGCAAGCGTCAGTTCGTCGCCGACCGCGACATCGAGGAGATCGTACGCCTCTACGGCGCCTGCCAGGAGGCCGAGGAGAGCAAGCTCTTCCCGGTGGAGGCCTTCGGCTATCGGCGCATCACCGTGGAACGCCCGCTGCGGCTCAACTTTCAGGCCAGCCCCGAGCGCCTGGCCAGGCTCGATGACGAGAAACCGCTGCAGAAGCTCATTGATGCCGAGCGCGAGGCCATCAAGGCTGCCTGCGCACGTCTGGACCCGGGGCAGTGCTTCACCAACCGCGACGTCTTCATCAAGGCGTTAAAGGCAGCGCTCAAGGCCGAAGATTTGAAGATCGGTGCCCCAGTACAGAAGGCGATCCTCAACGCCCTCTCCGAGCGCGACCCCGAGGCGGACATCTGCCTCGACAAGCAGGGCAACCCCGAGCCCGACACCGGCCTGCGCGACAACGAGAACGTGCCGTTGGACGAATCGGTTTTCGACTACTTCGAGCGCGAGGTGAAGCCCCACGTCCCCGATGCCTGGATCGACGAGGAGAAGCGTGACCCGCTGGACGGCCGCATCGGCATCGTCGGCTTCGAGGTTCCCTTCAACCGACAGTTCTACAAATTCACGCCGCCTCGCCCGCTGGAGGAAATCGACGCCGACCTCAAGGCCTGCACCGACCAGATCAAGCAGATGATCGAGGAGCTGTCGGCATGACGTTCCCCAAGTATCCCGAGTACAAGGACCCCGGCGTCGAGTGGCTGGGGGCAGTGCCGGCGCATTGGAAGGTGAGAAAAATTGCGCATGGTTTCTCTCGTATTGGCAGTGGTACGACACCTCCAAGCAATGAGCAGAAGTGGTATGAAGGCGGTTCAATACCATGGGTTACAACCAGTGAGCTCAGGGAAAGCTTAATACTGGAAACAAAGAAATCTATCACCGACGAGGCGCTATCTGAATTCACTTCACTGCAGGTTCATCCTCCAGGTTCTCTTGCGATTGCCATGTATGGGGCGACGATAGGAAGGCTTGGTGTCTTTGGTGTGAGTGCGACCACTAATCAAGCTTGCTGCGTTCTTTCTGAGGGCAAAACCATTAGCTCTAGGTTTGCATTTTACTGGTTGCTGGCTTTTAAGAATATAATTATATCTCTTTATGCCACTGGTGGCGGACAACCTAATATCAACCAAGAGATAATTGCGAGCCTTCGTTTACCAGCACCATCATTAGCTGATCAGGCACATATTTCCACCTTCCTCGACCACGAAACTGCCCGTATCGACGCCTTGGTTGAAGAGCAGCAGCGCCTGATCGATCTGCTCAAGGAGAAGCGCCAGGCGGTGATCTCCCATGCCGTCACCAAGGGGCTGGATCCTGATGTGCCGATGAAGGACTCAGGGGTGGAGTGGCTGGGCGAGGTGCCGGCACATTGGATGGTGGGCCCTCTGCGCTGGTATGCGACCATTCAAGGTGGAGTAGCCAAGGGGAAAAGCTATGATGTCGGCACTCTTACCATTGACCTTCCGTATCTTCGGGTGGCCAATGTTCAAGACGGTTATGTAGACCTCTCATCCGTCAACACTGTGACCGTAGCTGTCTCCGAGGTTGATCGCTACCGTCTTCAATCCGGTGACGTCTTGATGAACGAAGGTGGCGATAATGACAAGCTTGGGCGTGGGGCTGTATGGGAAGGGGAGATTGCTGACTGCCTCCATCAGAACCATGTCTTTGCAATTCGACCGAATGACCACCTGTTGCCGCACTGGTTATCGATGTTCACGGGATCGAGCTCAGCCCGCGCCTATTTCTATCTTTATTCGAAGCAAAGCACAAATCTGGCATCGGTATCCTCAAGCAATGTGATGTCATGTCCTCTCCCCCTACCACCGCGAGAAGAGCAACGTCAGATTCTAGAATTTCTCGGCCGAGAAACTGCTCGTATCGACAACTTGATGGCCGAAGGTGAGAAAGTCATCAGCTTTCTTATTGAACGCCGCTCTGCCCTGATTTCCTCCGCCGTGACCGGCAAGATAGATGTACGCGGCTGGCAGCCGCCGGTGGGTTCATCGGTTGCTAATGAAGCCAGGCAGACGGAGGTGGTATGACCCAGGGACGTAGCATCCGACTCTTTCTGGTGGACGGCACGCCCAACGGCCTGCTCACCGCCGAGATCATGAACTGGACCGGCCATGTGCTCACCGGGCCGCGCAGCAAGCTCAGCGAGCTGGTGCAGCGCCCCGAGTGTGGCCGCACTGGCATCTACTTCCTGGTCGGTCCCGACCCCGAGAACAGCCTGCGGCCGCTGGTCTATATCGGTGAGAGCGACGATGTCAGCACTAGGCTGAAGCAGCACAACCGGACCGAGGAGCGCGGCGGCAAGGACTTCTGGGAGAAGGTCTGCTTGGTCACCAGCAAGGATCAGAACCTCACCAAGGCCCACGTGAAGTACTTGGAAAGCCTCCTGATCCAGAGCGCTGGCCAGGTAGGCCGCTGCAAGCTGATCAATGGCACCGCCCATGAGTACATCAACCTGCCCGAGTCAGATCGCGCCGACATGGCGTTTTTCCTGGAGCAGATTCGCACCGTATTGCCGGTGCTCGGCTTCGATTTCCTGCGCGAAACCTCGCGCCCCTCGCGTGATCCTGAGTCCACTTCTGCTGCCGAGCCCGAGGCATCTCCCCGGTTCACCCTGGAGGTGCCGAGGCATGGCATCCGCGCCACCGGGCAGGAGATCGACGGCGAGTTCTACGTCTTCAAGGGCTCCCTGGCCAGGGGCAGCTGGGTCGGCACCGAGCGTGGCTACCAGAGCCTCTACAACCAGCTCTTCGAGGATGGAGTGCTGGTGGAAAGCGACAACAAGACACGAGTGTTCAACGAAGACCAGGGATTTAGCAGCCCCAGCGCCGCCGCGGCGGTGGTCTCTGGCCGTAGCGCCAATGGTCGTATTTCCTGGAAGGTGGAGGGTAGCGGGCTGACCTATGGCGAGTGGCAAGACAAAAAAGTAAGCAGTGCTCAAGCAGTGAGTATTTAAGTAAATTAATAAGGCAATGAGACGTAGCTAAAAAAATCAAAATATAAATCGCAAGGGAATGAATGTGACTGCTAAAAAATTGATACAGGTTGCTGCGCTTACAGCAATGGTTGCGCTGACTTCATCTTGCGCTCAGATGGCAGAGCTGGAAAGGAAGCTTGATACGGCTTTTTATAATGTTGTGGGAAAGCCTTTAGAGTACCTTGAGGATTCGATTAGAGGCTATAGAGTCGATTATGTTACCATACCAGCTGGCGCAGAGCTGACATGCGAAGGGGAAGATCTGGGAAGAACTCCCTTGAGAAAGTGGTATGATTTAACCGATGAGCAGAAAAAAGACAATATTTTTACAACTCCTAACTGCCTGGTTAGGTGGGAGAGCGGAGCTGCAGCTGAAATTAATACTGAAGTTCCCTTAGATAAATATCCCAGAAGATTGTATATCGTCAAGGAGCGCCCGTCGGCTTATTCTGGTGAGGAAATGGATATTCAGTTTGGAACGCAGTATCTAGCATACCGTCAGCAGCAGATTGAGCAAGCGGCTGTGGCTATTGTGGGCATGGCCTCAGCCTTACACTCCGCATCAAAATCATCTTCTTCATCAACATCTTTTGGGGCTGGTGGTCCTCTGGACATTCCCCGCTTTCAAAGCATTCAAGGCTCCGATGGAATTAGTTGGAACTGGGTTTCAGCAGGTGAGGGTTTTGGGTTAGGGGGGAATGCGCATAGTCATCAGGGATCGCGAAGTCTGACGCCGGTAGCGCCTGCTTCAAGTTGCTCTGGAACAATAGTAATGGGAAAGTGTTCAGGGACAATAATAAATCCGGGTGTTCAATCGTTTTGTGCTGGCAGCGTCATTAATGGTCGTTGTGTTGGGTCAGTGATTTTTGGGGAGTGATACATTTTTCTCTTATGAAAATATTGAGCATGGCAAGCCATGATGAGGTCATGGTTTGAACAAGAAAAGCCGGGGTGCTTAAGAGCGCCCCTCTCGACGGTAAAGATCTATCTGTTATGCAGGGGGTGCTTAATGTGCGGCCGCTTTTCCCTCTATAGCGACTTCCCCAGCCTGGTAGCCTCCCTCAAGTTGCCGCTAGCTGGGGGCGACCTGACGCCGCGCTACAATGTGGCACCGGGCACCTGGATCAGGGCGGTGCGTCGTTCTGCCGAAAGCTGCCAACTGAGCATAGACGATCGATGGTGGGGCTATCGCCCTCACTGGGCCGACGACAAGGCCCCGCAGCCCATCAACGCCACCGTCGGGAAGGTCGCCACCTCGCCCTACTTCCGCGAGGCCTTTGCCCATCACCGCTGCCTGGTGCCTGCAGACGGCTGGTACGAGTGGCTGACCGTGGAAGGGTGCAAGCAGCCCCACTACTTGACCCGTCGTGACGGAGAGCCGCTGTGGTTCGCCGGCATCTGGACGGAGCGGCCGGACGGCAAGCCCAGCTGTGCGATCCTTACCGAGCCTGCCCGGGGCGTCGCCAAGGCGATCCATCCGCGCATGCCCCTCATCTTGGATCAGCAGAGCCTGGAGCCCTGGCTCGATCCTGAGCTGACGGACCGAGAGACAATACGCCGTCAGGTGCATCACCTGGCTCACGGTCAGCTGACCCACTGGTCAGTGAGCTCCCGGGTCAATCGGCCGGTGAAAGATGATCAGTCGCTGATTGGGCCCATCACTCCCGCAGCACCATAGGCGTCGCCCTCGACAAGGAACATCCTTATGAACCAGGTTCACTCCACCCTCAGCTCACAGTCTCGCGACGAAGAGGTCCAGGCTGCCATCGAGAACTACCTGCAGGCCCGTAAGCGAATCCTGACACTGGGCCGCGAAGTGCCGGAGCGGTTTGGCGGCAACGACAATATCATTGGGCGCATTGGCGAGTTCATCGGTCTGCGCTTTCTGGAGTCACTGGGCCAGCGACCCGAGAAGGTGCCCGGCACCTCGAATCCGGGTTATGACCTGGAGGAAGGGTCTTGCAGGACACAGGTGAAGGCAATCACTCAGGAGAACAAGCATGGTCGTAGTGTGCGCCTCACACCAGATTGGACGCAGTTCCTTCTGATCGAGCTGGGAGAGCATTATGTTCCCACACGCATCGGCCTGTTGACGCTGGAACAGCAACAACAGGCCATCGTCGATGGCTTTGCTAAGACGCCCACACCGGTTGTCAGCCTGACCATGCTGGGTACCAAGGGACTGTTTAGTCGCTATGGTCGGGTGTACGGCTCCAAACAGCTCCGGGCACTTGGCCTCTGATCGAGCATGAGGAGAAAACACATCATGTCTTAAGTTGGCTTCTCCTGAGATTCCTAAAGCGCTAGGCTGTTACGAATAATTACGCCAGGCGCAGGGGATGACATGGCGGACAGCAGGGAAGGCCAGTTCCAGCAGGACATCATCGATGCCATGGTGGCCGGGGGCTGGAAGGCCGGTACGGCCAGTGACTTTGAGCGCGCCTCGGCGCTCTACACCGAGGATCTGCTTGGCTACGTGAAGGAGGCCTGGCCGGATCGCTGGGAGAAGTTCTGCAAGGCCAATCCCCAGGCCCCCGAGCAGGTCTTCGTGAAGAAGGTGGTGCGCGAGCTGGAGCGGGCCGGCACCCTGGAGGTGCTGCGCCACGGCTTCAAGGTGCCGGGGGTGACGTTCGACCTTTGCAGCTTCCAACCCGACCACGGCATGAACCCCGATTCGCTCGCCCGCTACCGCGCCAACCGCTTGCGGGTGGTACCGGAGGTCTCCTATTCCCCTCACGCCCGCGAGAACGGCAAGGGCGGCGAGAGCTACAACCCGCGCCTGGATCTGGTGCTGTTCGTCAACGGCATCCCGACTGCCACCTTGGAGCTGAAGAGCCAGTTCAAGCAGACGGTGGAGAACGCCAAGCGGCAATACCGTCAGGACCGGCCAGTGAAAGACCCCATCACTCGCAAGCCGGAGCCGCTGCTGACCTTCAAGCGTGGCGCCCTGGTCCACTTCGCGGTGAGCCAGTCCGAGGTGGCCATGACCACCAAGCTGGCCGGCAAGGACACCTATTTTCTGCCCTTCAACCGTGGCACGGCAGAGGGTGGTGCCGGCAATCCATCGCCTGTGGACGAGCTGAGCTACGCCACCGCCTATCTGTGGGAACAGGTACTTGCGCCGGACGCCTGGCTGAAAGTGCTCGGACGCTTCTTGCACCTGGAGCGCAAGCCAGTGGAAGACTTCCACGGCCACCGCACCACCAAGGAGACGCTGATCTTCCCGCGCTATCATCAGTGGGAGGTGGTCAACCGGCTTATCCAGGGCACCCTGGCCGAGGGGCCTGGGCGGCGCTACCTGGTGCAGCACAGCGCCGGCTCCGGCAAGTCCAACTCCATCGCCTGGGTCGCCCACCAGCTGGCCAACCTCTACGCCGAAGACGGCACGAAACTGTTCAACTCGGTCATCGTGGTCACCGACCGCACGGTACTCGACAGCCAGCTGCAGGACACCATCTACCAGTTCGAACATGCCCACGGCGTGGTCTGCCCGATCACCCGCGACATTGGTAACCAGAGCAAGTCAGAGCAGCTCGCCGACGCCCTGGCCAGCAACACCCGTATCATCATCGTCACCATCCAGACCTTCCCGGCGCTGTTCGATGCCCTGGACAAGCGTCCTCACTTGGCCGAGGCAACTACGCGGTGATTGCCGACGAGGCCCACTCCTCCCAGACCGGCAGCTCGGCCAGCAAGCTCAAGGCGCTTTTGGCAGCCGCAGGGGAGGCGGTAGAGGCTGAAGACGGGGGGATCAGTGCCGAGGCCATGCTTGATGCCGCCGTGGCCTCACGACGCCCCAGTGAGCGAATCAGCTACTACGCCTTCACCGCCACGCCCAAGGCCAAGACCCTGGAGCTGTTCGGCCGCCCGCCGGATCCAGACCTGCCGGCCAGTGCCGACAACACGCCCGAGCCGTTCCACCTCTACTCCATGCGCCAGGCCATCGAGGAGGGCTTCATCCTCGACGTGCTGCGCAACTACGTCACCTATGCCACCGCCTGGAAGCTCGCCCATCCCGACGGTGAGGAGCAGGAGGTGGACTCCAAGAAGGCCTCGCGGACCCTGGCCAAGTGGGTGCGCCTGCACCCCTACAACATTGCCCAGCGAGTGGAAGTGATCGTCGAGCACTACCGCGACAACGTGCGTCATCTGCTCGATGGCCAGGCCAAGGCCATGGTGGTCACCGCCAGCCGCCAGGAAGCGGTGCGCTACCAGCTGGCCATGCGTCAGTACATCGAGCAACACGGCTACGGTGACGTTCACCCGATGGTGGCATTCTCGGGCAGCGTGCTACCCGACGAGGTGATCCCCGAGGAGGTCACCGAGACCAGCCGGCTGCTCAACCCCGGGCTCAAGGGACGCGACCTGGCCGAGGCCTTCGACACCGACGACTTCAACGTGATGATCGCCGCCAACAAGTTCCAGACCGGCTTCGACCAGCCCAAGCTGTGTGCCATGTACGTGGACAAGAAGCTCCAGGGCGTGGACTGCGTACAGACCCTCTCGCGACTCAACCGGCTGTTCGATGGCAAGCAGACCTTCATTCTTGATTTCTACAACGACGAGCAGGAGATCCTCGACGCCTTCGCGCCCTACTATCAAAAGGCCGAGCTGGCCGACGTCTCCGACCCTCAGGTGGTCATCGACCTGCAGCGCAGCCTGGATGCCAGCGGTATCTACCACTGGCCGGAGGTGGAGGGCTTTGCCAAGACCTTCTTCGACCCCAAGGCACCGGCGTCGAGCCTCAGCTACCACTGCCGGCCCGCCCAGGATCGCTTCAAATATCGCTACCAGGCGATACTCGAACAGCTGCAGACCTGGAAGGAGGCCCGCCGGGTCGCAGAGCAGAACGGCGATGACAAGGGCCTCAAGCGCGCCGAGCAGGAGCTCAAAGACGCCGGCACCACCCGCGACGAGCTCGATCTGTTTCGCAAGAACCTGCAGAGCTTCGTGCGCACCTACGAGTTCCTCAGCCAGATCGTCACCTTCGACGACCCCGAACTGGAGCAGCTATGCGTCTTCGCCCGCCATCTCTACCCGCTGCTGCGCATAGACCGGCTATTGGAAGAGGAGGCCATCGACGTCAGCGAGCTGGAGCTGACCCACTACCGGCTCACCAAGCGCGAGGAGAAGCGGCTGCGCCTGGAAGAGGCCGAGGGTGACTATGGCCTCCAGCCGGTCAGCGAAGTGGGCTCAGGCAAGCCCTTTGATCCCGAGAAGCAGCGCCTCGCCGAGATCATCGACCGGCTTAACGACCTTTACGGCGCCGAGGTCAGCGATGACGACAAGCTGCACTTCTTCCGCGGTATGGCGGGGAGGCTATCGAAAGATAAATCCTTGATGGCACAGGTGATCTCTCATAGTGAAGACCAAGCCATGCACGGACTTTTGCCATCAAGGTTCACCGAAACCGTGATGGATACAATGACGGATAACGAGAAAATGGCCATCCCGCTTCTGGAAGATGAGGAAATGGCAGCCAAGGCCTGCCGGATTATTTTCCAGATGCTGGTGCAGGGACATAGGGTGGCTGAAGGTTAATCCATGACAAGAATTCCTGGAGGGGGTATGCGTGTTCAGATCATGACTCTCATAATGGCATGCAGCCTATACATGGATGTCGCTTACGGACAGGTTTATAGGTGTGAAGACCCTTCCGGAAATGTTTCTTATCGAGACCGGCCATGCAAAGGTGCCGTCGGTGGAGAAAATGCTGATATAGACGCCCGCATAAGTGTCATTGACCGAGAGGGCGCGCGAGAATTAAGCCGTCAACGTGCCAACCAGAGTTCACAGGGGGGCAGCACTCAGAATATCAGGCAAAGTGAAGAGTATTCTCCCGCTCTAGCGTCACAGAGAAGGCGTGGCGAGCAGATGCTACGCGAGGCCGAAAATTTTTCGAAAAACGCCTCCAGGCGAAACGATGCTAGTCTTCGTTCCAGGGAAAGTGCCTACTCTCAGCATCTGATGACGTCTGCCAGCATTCTGATGAACTCTAGGAAACAGTCGGCGCGGGGGGTGAGCGCCTGAGGGAGTCCAACAAGATTGCATTGAATGCTGCACGCCTGACGGCTGCACCGTCCCAGCGTTCGATACTCAATGAGGCATCGAGGCTACAGCAATCAGCGGGAATGCAACTGGGATCCCTCGTGGAAGTGGCATCACCGCGCCAAGGCCGCCCGAGTCCCTCACCTTCACCCGATGCTGTTCCTGCTCCAACTAAACCTCAGCCAAGTATTATTACAAATTGTGACAGTGCTGGGTGCTGGGACAATGTCGGTAACCGTTACAATAAAGGAGCAGAAAGCACATACTTTCCAACCAGTGGAGGATCTTGTCAGCTAGTTGGGGGAATGATGCTATGTCCTTAGTGGTCAGTGGTCGAGTATCCCTATTATCCCGAGTAGTAGTTGGGCGAAGTCATCGTCTGATGCTACGAACTCTGGTCGCCAAGAGCAGCAAGTATACCCTGTACTTCGTCAAAGGCATCGACAGCTATAAGGTAGTTTTGGGCTGGATTTGCAGACGTAGTGAAGGGTCAGATTATGCACGGGCTATTTGCTAAGCGTGCTAATGAAAAGCTGTTCGACACTATGAGTGACCAGAAGAAATTCACTATGTCGCTATTGGGGGCAGTGAAGTTGTCTCGGGGTGGCCACATTATATAATCCTGCCTTATTCATGAGGAAGGCCTGAAAACAAAGATGACGGATGGTATTCTCTTGAGAAATCAGAACGTTCCGGCAAGAACCTGATTCCAGAGGACCATCCGCCATGGGTGAAAGCCTATCTCCCTGGATCCCGTCCTGCAACGGTCCATCCGCGTTGAGCTTGATGGCCAGCGCACCACCAGCGACAGCGGCGCTCTGCTGCTGCGTGAAGCCCTCGACAA
>NZ_AZQX01000046.1:0-5597 GCF_000568385.1 Halomonas sp. BC04 | reverse complement strand
CTGGCTGCCTTGGCCAGCGCCTTGAGATCCAGCTGGGCGGTGACCGGCACGATGGCGATCGCCAGCCGACCGTCGTCGAGCCGAGTCACCAGGGTCTTGAACACGCTCCGTGGCTCCAGCGACAGCGCGCAGGCCGCTTCCTCGCCGTAGGCGCCGCGCGGGGGTCATGCTCGTAGCTGAGCAGCTCGAAGGCAGCGCCGTCCCGCTCCAGCATCTTGATGGCGGGTGTCATGCCTTCGTCGGCTCCTCGGCGGTGCGCAGGTGCTCCTCCAGGGCCTTGCGCAACTCCCCTTCGATGGGCACGGCCCGCTTCTCGCCATGGTCGAAGTGGACCAGCACGGTGTGGCCCAGGTTGGTGAGCACCCCCTTCTGCCAGGCCTCCTGGGTCACGGTGAAGGAGCTGTTCCCCAGCCGCGAGAGATAGGTGCGCAGCTCGATGTCGCTGCCATAGTGCAGTTCGGCCCGGTAGTCGATCTCCATGCGGGCCATGATCAGCCGCCACTTGCCCGGGTCCAGGTCCGGCGTGAACAGTCGAAAGAGGTCGTTGCGAGCCATCTCGAACCAGGCCGGTAGCCGGGTGTTGTTGATATGGCCCAGGCGTCGGTGTCGTAAAAGGCGGGCTCGATGGTGCGCACGAACATGGCAATGATCCTTGTGGGTCCTGACAGTGATGTCCTGTCGGTGCGGGGCGGTAAAGGGTTCAAAATGCCAGCATTGCCCCGAGCAAGCGCTAGGTCAAGTGCCTCTGGCAGGCCGGGCCGCATGCCAGGCCTGCAGTCGCGTCCATGCCAGCAGCCAGAGCGTGGCCACCCCGAACCCGGCCAGGGTGCCCAGGAACAACCCCAGGGTGGCATAGGTCAGGGAGACGCACAGGGCGTAGCAGAGCAGTGCGCCCAGTCCGGCAGGATAGTGCTTGATCACCGTGGCGGCCGGCGCTGCGCCATGGGTGAGATGCAATATCACCAGCAGCGGGAACATGGAGATCGGGAAGGCTGCCAGCATGCCTGCCCAGGAGGCAGGCAGCACATGGGCGAGCCCGGTCACCAGGAATACGATGGCGGTAGCCAGCGTTGCCCGCATCCCCAGGGCCGGCCAGCGAGAGCCGCCAGGCCTGACCGTGACCCGGGTTTCCGCGACGTGGCGATAGAGCCAGGTAAAGGCGAAGATGGCCAGCAGGGTGGTCAGGGTGCCGGTCAAGCGGGTGAAGTCGATCCGGGTGAGCAGCAGGCTGACAAGGAACCAGGCCGCCAGGCCACCTGCGGTGCCGGTGAGCACCCCTCTGAGGCCGTCGCGGCGGCCGCAGATCAGGTAGCCGCCACCCAGCGCCATGGTGGCGGTAAAACCGGCCAGGCTGTATACCGCACTCTCGGCGGCAAAGTCCGGCGATATCTCCAGCCCGATGAAGAACAGGGCGATGGCGGTGCCCAGCGGGTAGCCGGCGAGCAGGCCGGCCATGCGGGTGCTGACGCGCTCGGCGACCATTGCCAGGCCCAGCACGATACCTATCGACACCACCAGCTTGGCCAGCTGCCAGCTCAGGGGAACATCCATGAGGTGAGTCCTTGTGGTCTAGACGAGCCGCAGGCCCTGGCGATCGGCCCAGGCGGCGCCTACTGCGTGGCTGAGCTTGTCCCGGAGATGGTCAGGCAGAGCGGCCCGGGCGGCCTCCACATCGTTGAAGTGGCGGTTGAGCAGCCAGCAGTAGGCCCAGGCGCAGGCCTCGTCGTCACTGTGCGGCTCTGGTCGTGCCGGCATCTGAATCAGCAGGAACGCAGCGGTTCGCGCCGCCCAGAGCGGGATGTCGGCGCCGGCCTCGGGACGGCTCCAGGCCGCCAGCGTGGCTCCGTCGGGTGTTTCATCGGGCTGGCCCAGCTTGGCCACCCGGGCGGTCTCGGCCAGAATCAGCGCCAGCCTGTCGGGATCGCCACTACCCAGCTTGCGCCACTGTTCGATCAGGGCGGGCATGCCTCGACGTACCTTGGCATAGAAGCCGCTTTGCGGCATGGTTTCACTCATCGTTGCTGCTTCCCGAGGAAAGAACATGGAGTTCGATTTTGCCACGCCCGTCGAGCGTCGCCACCCCGAACAGGGAACGTGGCCTTCGCAGAAATGGCACCGCTACGACGCCAGTGTGCTGCCACTGTGGGTGGCCGACATGGACTTTCGCTCACCGCCAGCGGTCATCGAGGCGTTGCGGGCAAGGGTCGACCACGGGGTCTACGGCTATGGCATGGTACCCGACTCGCTACGCCGGACTCTATGCGAGTGGAGTGCCAGCGAGTACGGCTGGGAGATCGAGCCCACATGGCAGCTGTGGTTACCCGGCGTGGTGCCGGCGCTGCATCTGGCCAGCCTGGCCCTGACCGAGCCGGGTGATGGCGTGTTGACCATCACGCCGATTTACCCGCCCTTCCTCAAGGTGGCCGAGCGCACGGGGCGGCTGCCCCAGCGGGCGGCGATGGTTCCGCCCCAGGCGTCGGGCGAGCAGTGGCGCCTCGACATCGAGGCGCTGGAAGCGGCCATCACCCCACGGACCCGTCTGCTGCTGTGGTGCCACCCCCACAACCCCACTGGCCGGGTCTGGCGCCATGAGGAGCTGGCCGCCCTGGCGGAGCTGGTGGAGCGCCACGACCTGCTGCTGGTCTCCGATGAGCTGCACTGTGACCTGCTGCTGGACGAGGGCGTCACCCATCGTCCGCTGGCAGCGGCCTTTCCCGAGCTGGCTGCCCGCACGATCACCCTCTGGGCGCCTCCAAGACCTTCAATCTGGCCGGATTGACCACGGCCTGTGCGGTGATCGAGAACGAGGCGCTGCGTCATCGCTTTGCCGAAGCCCTTCGTGGCCTGATGCCTGACGGCAACGTGCTCGGCCTGGTGGCCGCCGAGGCGGCCTATGCCCATGGCAACCCGTGGCGCTGGGTGCTGCTCGAGGTGCTGCGTGGTCATCGCCGTACCCTTGCCGAGCGGGTGGCCGACTGGCCCGGTGTTGCCATGGGCATGCCTCAGTCCACCTACCTGGCATGGCTGGACCTGCGTGGCGCCGAAGGGCTGGTAGGGCGAGCGGGTTCACCCCAGCAGGTACTGCTGGAGGAGGCCGGGGTGGCCCTCTCCGATGGCAGTGATTTCGGCTGGCCTGGGTTCGTTCGCCTCAACTTTGGCACCACCGCCACTCAGCTCGAGGAGGCACTGGCCCGACTCGATGGCGTGTTGAAGCGGTGAACCGAAAAGGAGGCGTCCCCTGGTGGGGCCGCCTCCTGGGTCGATCCATCCTGCGCCATGGTGCTCGGTAACGAGGGGCTCAGTAGAGCAGGGCGAAGAGTCGACGACGATAGGTCACGGTCAGTGGATGATCGGCGCCCAGGGCATCGAATACTCGCAACAGGGTCTTTCGGGCGGCGTCGTCACCATAGGCGCGGTCCGCCTGCATCAGGGTCAGCAGGGCTTCCAGCCCGGCCTCGTAGTGGCCGTCGGCCACCTGGCGCAGCGCGCGCTTGAACCGGGCTTCGCTGTCGTCGCGCCCGGCCAGGGCTTCCAGCTCCTCGCTGGTGGGCGCTTCCTCCCTGAATTCCACGCTGGCACGTACTCCCCGGGCCGGCGGGGCGTCCCGCTCCTCGGGGGGCAAGTTGTCCAGCAATGCCAGGGCCTCCTCGCTGCGCTCCTCAGCCACCAGAGTCCGAGCCAGTTCCACCTGATAGCTATAGTGCTCAGGGTGCTGCTGAACCAGCTCCTCATAGAGGGTGCGCGCCGTTTCGGTGTCGCCCTGGGCGAGGGCCTCGGCAGCCTGTTCCTCGGGGCTGGCCGGGGCGTCTTCCGGGGCGGGAAAATAGCGCCCGATCCACTCACGGATTTCCTTCTCGGGGAGCGCGCCCTGGAAGTGATCGACCAGGCCGCCCTGGCTGATCAGCTTGACGTCGGGAACCGAGCGCACGCCCAACTGGGCAGCAATATCCTGGTTGTCTTCGATATTGAGCTTGGCCAGGATGAAGGCACCGTTGTACTCCCGGGTGAGCTTTTCCAGGATGGGCATCAGGGCCTTGCAGGGCTCGCACCAAGGGGCCCAGCAGTCGAGCAGCACCGGCACCTGGGTGGAGAACTCCAGCAACTGCTGGATGTTGTTGCGATCGACATCGATGATCAGCTGCTCATCGCTCGGGGGCGCTCCGGGCGACGGGGCGGACTCCGGGGGTGTCAGGGGAGCACCGCTGCGGGGATCGACGATGGACATGGGCATGGACCTTTCATGAAGGTGAATTTGTCCGATAGATGCGGGTGACGGGTCCAAGATTCAAGGGCAGGGGTGCGAATCGTTTCAGCCTGGCGTTGGCGATCAGGCCAAGCCGGCGGGGCATCCCGGCAAGGGCTGTGGTAGTCTCGGATTCGTCTGGCCGGAACGGTGCCAGGCGTCACGATACGAGGAGCCGCCGATGGCGACATACCAACTCAACAGCAGTAGCGACCTGATCGATAACCCCTCTCCTCGCTGCGCCTGCATGCTGGTGCTGGACACCTCCGCCTCGATGTTCGGGCAGCCGATACGCGAACTGAATTCTGGCGTTCAGGCCTTCATCTCCGCGATCAAGGAGGATGACATGGCCGCCTGCTCGGTCGAGCTTGGCGTCATCACGGCGGGGGGCAAGGTCACCGAGCAGCTGCCGTTCACCACCGCCATGAACATCTCCCAGTGTCGTCACTTCGCCGCATCCGGGCTCACCCCGCTGGGGGCCGCCATGGAGCTGGCGCTGGACCGGCTGGAGGAACGCACGGCAGCCTACCGCAAGGCCGGTGTCGCCTATTACCAGCCTGGCTGGTGGTCATCAGCGACGGCGTCCCCACCGATCAGTGGCAGGCGGTATCGGCCAGGGCCCGCTCCCTGGCGCAGCAGCGCAAGATGGTGGTGATGCCGGTGGGGGTGGAGGAGGCCGATCTCGAGGCGCTCAGCGCCTTTTCGACGCGTCCAGCGAAGCGCCTCGACGGCTTGAAGTTTCGCGAGTTCTTCCTCTGGCTCTCGGCCAGCATGAGCCGCGTCTCCGCCTCGGCTTCGACCACCGAACAGGTCCGGCTGCCGCCGACTGACAGCTGGGACAGTATCTGAGCATGCCCCGACGCGTCGATGGGAAGGAGGTCTAGTGGCATTGCGGGCAAAGGTCGTGACGGATTCGCTGGGCAAGACGCGCCGGCTCGGCAAGCGCCTGGAGCGCGGTGGGGAGGGTGAGATATTCGCCCTCCAGGAGCGCCCCGACGTGATCGTCAAGTGGTACTACCCCGAGGTCCTCGAGAAGCGCGGCGACGAGCTGCACCGCAAGGTGGAGGCGATGCGTGAACTGCGCGATGCCCACATGACCCGCGATGTCTGCTGGCCCTTGATCCGCGTCTTCGACGACAAGCACCGCTGGATCGGTTTCGCCATGTATCGGGCTCGCGGCGTCAAGATGGGTTTTCTGGCCCATGCCCTGCTTTATCAGCGCTACTTCCCGGGACTGGACCGCCGCCAGATCGTCGACTACCTGATCCGCTTCGTCGAGATCGTCCAGCAGCTGCATCGTGCCGGTGTCTGCATCGGTGACTACAACCTCAACAATGTCTTCTGCGTGCCCTCG
>NZ_AZQX01000045.1:0-16647 GCF_000568385.1 Halomonas sp. BC04 | reverse complement strand
CTGCCATCACCTATGGCAAGCCTATGGCCGTTCACACCGGGTGCACTTCTTCTCGGTCCCCTTCGAGGGTGTCGTCGCCGAACTCCAGCGCAGCATCCCCGATGGCCTGATCGGCGTTGTCTTGAAGCGGATGATGATGCGGGCGTCCAGCCGCATTGCTGCCCGTGCGCGCATCCCGATACTGGTTACCGGCGACGCCATCGCCCAGGTCTCCAGCCAGAGCCTGACCAACCTCGCCCTGATCGACGAGGCCAGCGACCTGCCGATCCTTCGCCCGCTGGTCGCCGAGGACAAGCAGGACATCATCGATACCGCCCGACGAATCGGCACCGCCCCCTTTGCCGAGGTAATGCCGGAAGTCTGCGGCGCGATTTCCCAGCGCCCCAACACCCAGGCACAGCGCTCCCGCGTCGTGGCCGCCGAACAGCGATTCGACTTCGGCGTGCTCGAGACCGCCATTGAGCAGGTCACCCTGACCCGCTCCGAGCGGCTGCTGGAGCAGGTGGCCCCACGGGACCCGGCGTCGCTGTTCGTCGTGCAGAGCGAACAGGCGCTGGCCCGCGAAACGAATGTCAGCGTGATCGACATCCGCCCCGATGCCGAGCGTGATTCGACGCCACTGACGCTGCGAAGGGTCGAGTGCCTGGAGATTCCCTTCTACGAGCTTCAGGCCCAGGCCGAGAGCCTCCCCGCCGACCGCCGCTACCTGCTCTATTGCGACCAGGGTGTGATGAGCCGGATGCAGGTCCTGCACCTGCTAGACCGTGGCCTGACCCACTTCGGCATCTATCGCGGCGCGTGACTGCGGAACGGCTCGCCAACCAGCAAGTCCACCTTTCGGACGCCCCTTAAGGCTGGATTGCCTGCCTGGAAATTACCTTTCCTTTACCGTTGGTAAAACTACTGTATTTTTCGCGCCAAACTAGGCTACAAGGAGAGATAGAGGGGCATCAGGTAGGGGGGAGGCGCATGGCACCGCAAGAGGGTTCGTCACGCCGGAACTCATCCGTTGTGTCCTGGGACGAGCGAGACGCATCCGGCCGGAGAACATCCCTTTTCATCGAGGAGCCGCCACTCGAGCCGGCTCCCTTGCCGGCCAGGTCACACCGGCTGCTCTATTGCGTGCTGACGGCCCTGCTGGTCCTGTTCGCCGTGACACTGGCCACCCTGCTGGTGGCTGAAGCGCGCACCTCCCACTTCCAGGCCCAGGAACTGTCGCGCTATGCGGGCACCCTGCGCTATACCCTGGCCCCGGGAAAGAGCGACCGCATCCTGTTTCCCAGCCACGGCCCCTTCGACCAGCGCCTGGGCTACACCCAGTTGCCCACTATCGAGACACGCCTGCAGAGCAACGGCTACGCGGTAACCCAGCAGGCACGCTTCTCTCCCCCGCTGATGGAATATACCAAGCGCGGCTTCTTTCCACCCTATACGGAAAAGACGCAGGCCGGCCTGACCCTGCTGGAATGTCGCGGCGAAACGTTTTATGCGTTTCGTCACCCACAGCGCCACTATTCCCACTTCGATGCCGTGCCACCGCTGATGCTGCAGGTCCTGCTGTTCATCGAGAACCGTCACCTGCTCGATGACAGTACACCCTATGCCAATCCAGCCGTCGACTGGCCGCGGTTCACCATGGCCGCCGTTTCCCAGGTCGGCCGGGCACTGGATGTTACCGGCCAGTCTTCCGGCGGCAGCACCCTCGCCACCCAGCTGGAGAAATACCGACACTCACCCGGCGGCCTGACCGGCTCCCCCATGGAGAAGCTGCGCCAGATGGTCTCGGCCAGCGTGCGCAGCTACAGGCATGGCCCCCAGACGCTGTCTGCGCGCCAGGACGTTGCACTGGACTACATCAACTCGGTGCCGCTGGCAGCGGCCCCGGGGTATGGTGAGGTTCACGGCATCGGGGATGCACTCTGGGTATGGTTCGGCGAAGACTTCGACACCTTCAATCGAACACTGTCGGCCGACGGCTATTCCGGTGAAGGGCCGAGACAGCAAGGACTGGCCCTGCGCCAGGTCGTGGCACTGATGATTGCCCAGCGGCGCCCCTCCTGGTACCTCAACGGTGGTCGCCAAGGGCTGGAGCAGCTAACCGACAGCTATCTGAGGCTTCTGGCCGAAGAAGGCGTCATTTCCCCCGCCTTGCGTGACGCCGCGCTCGGCGAGCGCCTGGCCTACCGCGATTTCAGCCGCGATCCGGCAGTACAGAGGATCGAACAGGACAAGGGCCTGCAGACGGCTCGCGGCCGCCTCGGCAGCCTCCTGGGCCAGTCGTTCTACGACCTTGACCGCCTCGACCTCAGCGCCCGGACGACGCTGCATGGCGAGCTCCAGGAACAGGTCACGGCTTATCTGCATCGCCTGGCCGACCCCGAGTTTGCCGACGAGATCGGCCTGTTCGGCGACCGCCTGCTGGCACCGGAAAAGACACAGGAGGTGCGCTACAGCTTCACGCTATATGAGCGCGCCGAGGACAGCTTCCGCGTTCGGGTACAGACCGACAATACCGGCCAGCCCTTCGATATCAACGAGGGCAGCAAGCTGGAACTCGGCTCCACCGCCAAGCTCAGGGTTCTCGCCACCTATCTTGAAGTCATTGCCGAACTCCACCGGCGCTACGCCGGCAAGCCGGTGGAAGCCCTGCGCCAGGTGGAACTGGACCGCCAGGACGTCCTCAGCCGATGGGTCGTCGACAGCCTGGCCAACCAGCCCGACCTCTCCCTGGCGGAGCTGCTGGATGCCGCCATGGAGCGCCGCTATTCCGCCAGCCCCAACGAAGCCTACTTCACCGGCGGCGGACGCCACACCTTCAGCAATTTCCGGCGGGAAGACGATGGCCGCAACCCAATGCTGAAAGAGGCCATGCGCGAGTCGCTCAACCTGCCTTCATACGGCTGCTACGGGACCTGGTTCGCTACAGCACCCACCATAACGAACATCGCAGCCAACTGCTCGAAGACGACAGTGACCCTCGCCGACTGGAGTACCTGCAACGCTTTGCCGACCGCGAAGGCCGTGTCTTCCTGCAGCGCTTCTGGCGCAAGTATCGCAACCTGGATACCGACGAGCGCCTTGAGGCCTTCCTGGGCGGTCTGCGCATTACTCCGCCACGCCTGTCGGCGGTTCACCGCTACCTGTTCCCCGAGGCCGATCGCATCGCCTTCGCCGCCTTCCTCGCCGAGTGGCTCCCCGCCACCACGAAGCGCAGTGAACTCCCGATCGACACGCTCTATGAGCGCCACGCGCCGGGCACTTTCTCGCTATCGGACCAGGCTATATCGCCCAGGTCCACCCCCTGGAGCTGTGGCTGCTCGGCTATCTGCTGGACAACCCCGAGGCGAGCTTCTTCGACATTGCCGCCGCCAGCCAGCAGGAGCGCCAGGAAGTGTACGACTGGCTGTTCAGGACCCGGCATCGCAGTGCCAGGGATGTGCGAATCCGAACCATGCTGGAAGTCGAGGCCTTTCTCGACATTCATCAGCGCTGGCAGCGCCTGGGCTACCCCTTCGAGCACCTGGTTCCCTCGCTGGCCACCGCGGTGGGCTCGTCCGGGGATCGCCCGGCCGCCCTGGCCGAGCTGATTGGCATCATCCTCAACGACGGTGTGCGGCTGCCGACGCTGCGCATCGACGACCTGCATTTCGCGGCCGATACGCCTTACGAAACCCGCTTCCAGCCCTCCGATCGACTCGCCCAGCAAGTCATGGAACCGGAAGTGGCGGCCACGCTACGTGAAACGCTTTCCAGCGTGGTGGATGGGGGCACCGCCCGGCGGCTTCAGGGCAGCTTTACTCTGGAGGATGGGTCCGACCTGCCCCTGGGCGGCAAGACAGGCACCGGAAACAACCGCTTCGAGACCGTGACCCGAGGCGGCCAGGTCATCGACTCCAGGGCACGCAATCGCACCGCCACCTTCGTGTTCTATCTTGGCGAAAACCATTTCGGCACTCTGACTGCCTACGTGGCGGGCAGTGAGTCGGACCGCTTCCGTTTCACCTCGGCGCTACCGGTTCAGGTACTCAAGGGCATGGAGCCGATTCTTCGCCCCCACCTCGAGCCCGGACGAAGCACCTGTGAACCCGGCGAGGATCCGCTTGAAATGCATTTCGCCGGGTCGTAAGCAGGCGGGTCATGCCTCGCTCGCCGCCTCCCTTCCTCGTCGGGGGAACTGGCACGGCGGTAGGGAATACCGAACAACAGCGAGTACAGCACCGGAACGGCGATCAGCGTCAACAGCGACGCGAAGGCCAGGCCTGCCATGATCGTCACCGCCATGCTGTTGAAGAAGGCATCGGCCAGCAGCGGAAGCATGCCGAGGCTGGTGGTGCCCGCCGCCAGTGCCACGGGACGCAGGCGGCTGATGCTGGCATCGATCAGGGCCCCCAGGCGCTCCTTGCCGGACTGGATCTGGGCATCGATCTCATCGACCAGCACGATGGCGTTCTTCATCAGCATGCCCGACAGGCTGAGCATTCCCAGCAGAGCCGTGAACGAGAAAGGCAGCCCGGTCAGCAATAGCCCGATTACCACGCCGCAGATCGACATCGGCACCACCAGCCAGATGATCAGCGGCTGGCGCAGCTTGCCGAACAGCAGTATCGATACCAGCAGCATCGAGACGAAGCTCAGTGGCAGCTGTCGGGCCAGGGATTCCTGGGCGTCGGTCGAGTTCTCGTACTCACCGCCCCAGGAGAGCGAATAGCCCGGCGGCAGCGTCATGGCTTCGATGTCGCCGCGAACCGCCGACAGCGCACCCGCCGATGTCTGCCCTTGTGTCGGCTCCGCCTGTACCGTCAGCGTCCGCACTCGGTTGCGGCGATGTATCTGCGCTTCCTCGCTCTGGGTCTCGAAGGCATCGACCACCTGGGCAATGGGGATGAAGCGCTGTTCGGCATTGCTCCAGACCAGGCGATCGATCAGCCTCGATACGTCATGGCGTTCGCCTGCGGGCGGGCGCGCCACGATCGGGATGAGGTTGTCGCCCTCCCGATAGGTGCCGGCACGAACCCCGGAAGAGGCAAACTCGAGCGTCTGGGCCAGTTCGTCGCGACTGACGCCGGCAATACGTGCACGCTCCTCGTTGAAGGTGGGAACGACCACCGTCTCCTGCTCGCGCCAGTTATGACGCACGTCGACCAGCGCGGGATTGGCCCGCATGATTCCCTCGGCTTCATCGGCCAACTCACGCAAGACGGCAGAATCGCTGCCGTGGAAGCGTGCCTCGACCTGAGCCCCGGCACCGGGCCCGAACTGGATTCGCTCGGTTCGGACCCGGGCCGCGGGATAAGCCGCCTGCAAGTCGGCGTCGATGACGGGATCAAGCTCGGCGATTCGCTCAAGGCTCTCTGCCCTCACGACGAACTGGGCATAGGCGGGGTCGGGCTGCTCGGGAACATAGGTCAACATGAACCGAGTCGCCCCCCGTCCGATGAAGGTCGAGACGGATTCGATCCCCGGCTTGCCCAGCAGGTAGGACTCGATCTCCTCGGCATCTCGCTGAGTGGCGCGGATGTCACTGCCCTGGGGTAGCTGGTAATTGACGTAGAAAATCGGCGTATTCGAGTCGGGAAAGAACGACTGCGAAAGAAAGGTGAAACCCCAGATGCAGGCTGCAGTAAGTGCAACCAGCAGTCCCACGGTCAAGACGCGCAGGCGCACCGCCGCCGTGAGGAAGCGGGCATAAAGACGGTAGACCAGGCCTGCGTACGGGTCATTGTCGTCCCCGGCATCGGCGCCACGGAAGAGGTAATGGCCGAACAGGGGAGTGACGGTGATGGCCAACACCCAGCTCAGCAACAGGGAGATTGCGATCACCGCAAACAGGGAGAACAGGAATTCACCGGTGACATCGTCGGAAAGGCCGATGCCGGAGAAGGCCAGGATGCCGATGACGGTGGCCCCCAGCAGGGGGACCTGGGTTCGCTTGGCCGCATCACTGGCAGCTTCCTTGACGGACTTGCCACGCTGGATGTTGATCAGCATGCCTTCGGCCACGACGATGGCATTGTCCACCAGCATGCCCATGGCGATGATCAGCGCCCCCAGTGAGACCCGCTCCATCTCGATGGAGAATACCCACATGAAGAACAGCGTGCCCAGGACTGTGAGCAGCAACGTGGCACCGACCACCATACCGACTCGCCAGCCCATGAACAGGCAGAGTACGGCGATCACGATGGTGACCGAGATCGCCAGGTTGACCAGGAAGTCATTGATCGCATCATCGACCACATGATGCTGCTCATAGATGGGATGGAGCTCGACCCCGAGAGGGATTCGCCCTTCCAGCGACTCGAGGTGACGCTCGACGGCATTGCCCACTTCGACGATATTGGCCTCGGCCACCCCCGCCACCGCCAGGGTGAAGGCCTGCTCGCCGTTGTGACGTATGACATGCCCCGGCAATTCCACCGGCTGGCGATAGACCTCGGCGATATCGACCAGGGAGATCTGCTCAGTGGTACCGGGCCGGCCGATGCGAATCGCCTCGATATTGGCCACGCTATCCACGCCGGCACGGGCGACAATGCGGACATGGCCATCGCCGATGCGCATCGCACCGGCATCGGTGACCCTGTTCTCGGTCTGGATGGTATTGATGACGTGATCGACCGGAATTCCCAGGGTGGTCAAGCGCTCGTTGGGAATCTCGATGTAAATCGTCTCTTCCCGCTCACCGGCAGTCGTGACCCTCGCCACATTCGGTACGGTCAGCACCTCGCGCTGAAGAAAACGCGAGATATCCCGAATCTCATCATGAGCGTAGCCCTCCGCCGTCACCGCATAGAAGATGCCATAGACCTCGCCGAAGTCATCGTTGACCCGCGAGGCCAAGGCACCCTCCGGCAATGTCGCCTGGGCATCATTGACCTTGCGCCGCAGCTCATCCCAGATCTGCGGCAGCTCATGGCTACGGTAGGTCGAGGCAACCTCCACCTCGATCTCGGAGCGGCCCGGCAACGACAGCGACTCGATCACGTCTATCTGCTGCAGCTCCTGGATCGCCATCTCCAGGCGCTCGGTGACCTCCTCCTCGACCTCCTTGGCGGTCGCGCCGGGGTATGGGGTATTGATGATGGCATTGGGTATGGTGAACGAAGGGTCCTCCAGCTTACCCAGGCTGTTGAAGCCCCAGATGCCCCCTAGCAAACAAACGACCACGATCAGCCAGGTATAGAGAGGCCGCTCGATCGAAGTCCTGGCGATATCCATATCCTGCTCCCGGTCAAAGCGTCTCTTCCATCGGTCGTACGCGCTCCCCTTCCTGCAGCAGATGAGCCCCCGCGGCGACGATACGCTCCCCCTGCTGCAGGCCAGCCACCACCGGCACCATCTCGCCTTGCACCTCGCCTACCAGAACGCCCCGCGTCTCGACGCGTCGATCGTCATCCCGATAGACCCAGACCCGGAAATTCCCCTCGCTGTCCTTGTCCAGGGCGGCAAGCGGCACCATCAGTGCACCATGTTCGACGGCATCGGTCAGCGCCACCGTGACGGCTACCGTCATGCCCGGCAATGCGCCTACCACTTCGTGATCAACAATGGCGAAGTCGACCTCATAGGTCTGGGCAACCTCGTCGGGCTCCGTGACATGCTCGCGATACGCCAGGCGAAATCTCTCGCCGGGAAGGGAAAGCAGTTCACCCTCGACCTCGAACCGCTGGGGATCGACCACGTATTGCATCAGCGACTCGGGCACATTGAAACGAACCCTCAGCTCCGTCACGTCCTGCACGCGCACGATGGGGGTGTTGGGCTGGACATTGCTGTGGTTCTCGATCAGACGCCTCGTTACCTGCGCATCGAACGGGGCGTTGATGGTGGTGTAGGAGAGGTCCTGCCGGGCGCTGTCCCGCTGCACGGCGGCGAGGTCATAGGTGGTCCGTATCTCATCGAACGCGGATCGGGAGATCGACTGATTCTCGAGCAGTTGCCGGGTTCGCTCCATCTCCCTTCTCGCCAGTTGATATTCCGCCTCGGCACGTCTGGCAGCCAGCTCATAATCGGCCGGATCGAGCCGGGCGATCAGATCGCCACGGGGTATCACCTCGCCCTGGGTGGCCGGCAGTTCGGTCAACTGCCCCCCTACTCGAAACGAGAGGTCAACCGTTCGGAGTGCCTCGACCCGTCCGACGAAGCGACGGCTCGGCAAGTGGGTCTGCCCACTCACTTCAACGAGCTTGACGACCCGTGGTGTCCGCTCGGCATCCCCCGGGGTCGAGCCATCACCGCAGCCCGCCAGCATCAGTAG
The DNA here is from genome assembly GCF_000568385.1 of Halomonas sp. BC04. NCBI lineage: Bacteria > Pseudomonadati > Pseudomonadota > Gammaproteobacteria > Oceanospirillales > Halomonadaceae > Halomonas > Halomonas sp. BC04. The sequence goes on along the minus strand of NZ_AZQX01000045.1, from coordinate 8,390 downwards.
CGCCAAGAGCAGCAAAGCCGGCTTCATGTTTCCACCTCCCTGTCGTATTCCCCGCCCCCTGCCGTACCCGGCGGGTGGGCCTGTCGCATAGCGCCCCACCGGCAGACCAGACCAGACCAGACCAGACCAGACCAGACCAGACAACATAGCCTAGAAAAGGGCCTTGCACGATCAGGGTAACGCCTGTCGCGGCACATTCAAACACATGTTTGATACCCGAGTCACGTCACCTATTCCCCGATCGCAAGACGAAAAAAGCCCGGCGCTGGCGCGCCGGGCTGGGAATCGCATCAAGCGTTCAGTACGCCTAGCGGCAAGGCACTACCTTGCGCAGGGTGTCCTTGGCCCAGAGCACCTGGCCGTCGGGGGTCTTGCCGTGCTCGTTCCAGCGCTCGGTGATCTCGACGCAAAATGAGCCGGCATTTTCCGTACGTACGTCCGGATTGGATGGGCGGTCACCGCCGATTCTCAAGAGATCGGGGTTGTCCGTGGTATAACGCGGAGCAATGGTGGTGTTACTGGCACAACCGGTGACGAAGAGAGCCACCAGCAGAATGGGCAAACAGCGGCGCAGCGGCATGTTCACAAACCCTCGGAAATTACGATGATCGCTCCGGCAGACATTGCCGGTAGCGCTAAATAGCATCGCTTTCTCACCCCAGTCAATCTTTTTCGAACAGTGTTCTCATGGCCCGCATGGCAAGCCCCACCTGGCTGTGCCAACCTGATCTGGATGATGACCAACCTGCCTTGGGTGATGAATAGACGACAAGGAAACGACGATGATCGATCTCTGGACCTGGACTACCCCGAATGGCCGCAAGGTCTCCATCCTGCTGGAAGAGCTCAGCCTGCCCTACCGTGCCCACGCAGTGGATATCACCCAGGGCGCGCAGCACGACCCGGCGTTCCTGGCGTTAAGCCCCAACAACAAGATCCCGGCGATCCGCGACAACGACACCGGCATCGTGTTGATGGAGTCGGGAGCCATCATGATCTATCTCGCAGAAAGAAGCGGCCGCTTCCTGCCCGATGACCTGGAGGGGCGGCACCGCACCCTGGAGTGGCTGATGTGGCAGATGGGCGGTATCGGCCCCATGCTGGGCCAGGCCCACCACTTCCTGCACTTCAACCCGGGGAAGGCACCCTACGCCGAGGAGCGCTTTCACGGCGAGGCACAGCGCCTGTACGGCGTCCTCGACAGACGCCTCGGCGAGACGGAGTACCTAGCCGGTGACTATGGCATCGCCGACATGGCCACCTGGCCATGGATTTCCCGCTTCGAGTGGCAGCGCATCGACCTCAACGACTACCCCAACGTGAAACGCTGGTACCTGGAGATAGCCGCCAGGCCGGCGGTGCAACGGGGCTATCACTGCCCGAAGGAAGTCAACGCCATACCGCTGCCCTGATAGGCTCGCGGAGTCCGAAAAAGCTTCTACGCTAGTAAAGGTTTCCCCGCCTGTCACCAAGCCGCCACGGGCTTGTCATGCTCGGCGCGCACAGTCGGGGTTTCCCTAACGCTAACAAGGAAGCCAGCGAGATACCTCATGAACAAGAACCCCCTGACCCTGCTGGGCATCCTCACTGCCCTGATGCTCTGCCTGACGCTCGGCATGGCAGCCCACGCCGCCGACGCCAACACCCCCGAATGGGACGACGCCCTGGTCGCAGCCTCCAAGAACGTGACGCTTGGACCTCGGCCACTGTTCCTGGTCAACGACATGAGTGAGGAGACGACCCGCGAACGGGAGCTCAAGACCAGGCTGATGCGCTGCGCCACAGAAGTCACCGACTGGCAACCTTCCGAGCTGACCATCGCCCACCGCGGCGCTCCCCTCAAGTTTCCCGAGCACACCCTGGAGTCCTATCTCGCCGGTGCCCAGGGCGGCGCCGGTGTCATCGAGTGCGATGTCACCTTCACGGCCGACCACGAGCTGGTGTGTCGCCATGCCCAGTGCGACCTGCACTACACCACCAATATCGTCGAAACCGATCTCGTCGAGAAGTGCAGCGTTCCCCCTGAGTTCGACCCCGACAGCGGCGAGCTGACCAATGCCGCCGATATCCAGTGCTGCACCAGTGACATCACCCTGGCCGAATTCCGCACCCTGCAAGGCACCATGGAAGGCGCCAACCGCGAGGCCACCAGCCTCGAGGAGTACCTTGACAGCAACCCCCGCTGGCGCTCAGACCTCTACGCCACCCGCGGCACCCTGATGAGCCACGCCGATACCATTGCGCTGTTCAAGGACCTGGGCGTAAAAATGACGCCCGAGCTCAAGGAGCCCAGCGTGGAGATGCCCTTCAACGGCTTCTCCCAGGAAGACTACGCCCAGAAGATGATCGATGAATACAAGGAGGCCGGGGTCCCCGCCAGCGACGTCTATGCCCAGTCCTTTCTGCTCGACGACGTGCTGTACTGGCTGGAGAACGAACCCGAATTCGGTGAACAGGCCTACTACCTGGACGGGCGTTACAACGACGAGGGCTTCGACCACACCGACCCGGAGAGCTGGTCGCCCAACATGGAAGAATTCGTCGAGATGGGCGTACACACCATCGCCCCGCCGACCTGGATGCTACTGGCGTCGAATCCCGACTTCGGAGAAGACGACAGCCGGATAGTTCCCTCGATCTACACCGAGCGAGCCAAGGAGGCGGGGCTGGAGCTGATGACCTGGACATTGGAGCGTTCAGGCCCCCTGGCTGAAGGTGGCCAGTGGTATCACAGCACCACCGAGGATGTCATTCGTCGCGAAGGCGACAAGCTGATCACACTGGACGTGCTGGTCCAGGATGTCGGGATCAACGGCATCTTCACCGACTGGCCCGCCACGGTGGCGTTCTACGACAACTGCATGCAACGCGACGATTAACTCACGACATTCCAGATGCCGCGTCACGGCGCGGCATCTGGCCTGCCTTGCACCCCCGCCTCGGAACCGACCTCATCGTCTCGTACCATCCTCACATCTGCGACTACCCTGAGCATCATGATATCGACTCTTGCCGCCACCCGAGTTTGGCCCATCCCCTATGGCAGACAGCGTTTCCTCCCAGGCCCCGGACCAGCAGTACTCTCCGGAACCCAATATCCTCGAACGCCACGCGGCGGACTACCTTCGAAAGCAGTACCCCAGTGAGCGCTATCCGCAGCGTGAGCTCCATGACGAAGAGCGTCTCGCACTCAGGCGCGCAAACCGATGGACGATAACCTGGTCGGCTATTGCGGGGATCCTCTCCGGGGCCATCATCGGCGGCATGGAGTGGTTCATGCGCCAGGGCATGCTCGATGGCATGCAGGACATGCCCCTGAGGGAGCAATTGCACTACTGGGCCGGCTTCTTCGCGGTGGCGGGCGTGGTCAGCGCAGTGGAAATCCTCTTCCTCTACTGGAACGCCTTGCGTGGTGTCGCCCGAACCTGCCGGGTCGCCGGCATTCCGCTCGAGGACAGCCAGCACGCGCGGCTGCTGTTGAGCGGCATGACCCGCGTGGCACTGGAATTCCCCAGCCCCAGGCACCGCATCTATGGCATCGACCCCTATGCCAGATGAGCCGCTGGAAGCTGGCCGCCATCTCGGTCATGTACCGGATGAAGGTCGGGGTCAGCAGCTTCATCCTGCGCGTGCTGCTGCGCCGCGTCTTCGGCCGCATGGCCCTGCGTGGATTGCTGCCGCTGGTTACCGGGCCGCTCTATGCCATCTGGAACGCCATCATCACCTGGCGCATCATGGGCAAGGCCAAGATCCAGGCCCTGGTCCCTACACCATAGAAACCCTTATGCAACGACTGGAAGCCGAACTCGATCGGCTGGACAGCACTGCACGAAACGTGATCCTGCACGGCATGGGCGAGCTGATCATGCGCAACCAGGATGCCCACACCAATCACATCTATCTTCTAGCTCGCCTGCTCGACGCCTTCGACATCAGCGACAGGCAACTGGATATCGACTGGCCCAGCCATCTGCAACAACTCGCCACGCTCGACGAGGCGGAAACGCAATGGGTCCTGGAGATACTGACCGTGGCCACGCTACTGGGTGGCACCTGGCGCGGCAGGCCCAGGCGCTTTATGCAGGAAGTCCACGAGGCCTGCGGAGCGACGCTCGACGAGGAGCGCCTGAAGGCGCGGCGGCAGCGAATGCTGGAGGGTCGTCAGGATGCCTAGACACCTATCAGAACAGGCCCAGCTGTCGGTCGATGAGGCTCGAAAAGTCATCCCCGACGAAGGGAAGGATGGCATCGGCCACCGGCTGCAACTGCCGGCTCAGGTAGTGCTGGTAGTCGATGGCCGATCGACGAGTCTCCAGTGGCTCCGGCCCCGCCACGGTCATGACATAACGGATCCAGCCACCGTTCTGGTACTGACGCGGCCGGCCAAGCTGCTGGTTGTACTCGTCGGCCAGCCGCGCGGCGCGAACATGGGGCGGCACGTTGCGATGGTAGTCGTCGAGCCTGCGCCGCAGCCGCTTGCGATAGACCAGCCGCTCATCGTACTCGCCGGCAAGGGTGCGCCGAACGTAGTCACGCACGAACTCACGGTGCGGCTGATGGGTGAAAACGCGACGGTAGAGCTCCTGCTGGAAGGCCTTGGCCAGCGGAGACCAATCCGCACGAACCGCTTCGAGGCCCTTGAAGACGATGCTTTCCTCGCCGCCCTCCCCACGGACCAGCCCGGCGTAGCGCTTCTTGCTGCCCTGCTCGGCACCGCGGATGGTGGGCATGAGGAAGCGACAGTAATGTGTCTCGAACTGCAGCTCCAGGGCACTTTCCAGCCCAAGCGTCGAGCTCAGGTGCTCGTCCCACCAGCGGTTGACCCGCTCTGCAATTGCACGCCCGATGGCGCTGGCCTCCGACTCGGCGTGGGGGCTGCCAAGCCAGACGAAGGTCGAGTCGGTGTCACCGTAGATAACGGTATATCCCTCGGCTTCGATCAGCTCTCGCGTCCGGTGCATGATGGCATGGCCACGCAAGGTAATCGACGAGGCCAAGCGGGGATCGAAGAAGCGGCAGCCCCTGGAGCCCAATACGCCATAGAAGGCGTTCATGATGATCTTCAGCGCTTGAGACAGGGGCGCATTGCGTTCGCGCTTGGCCGTCTCGCGACCCTGCCACACCCGCTCCACGATACCCGGCAGGGCATGCTGCGTGCGTGAAAAGCGGGCCCCGCGGAAGCCGGGCACGCTCTCCTGCTCCGGCTGGCGGAGACCCTCCACCAGCCCACGGGGTCGATCAGGAAGGTGCGGATGATCGAGGGTAGAGGCTCTTGAAGTCCAGCACCAGCACCGAATCGTAGAGCCCCGGTCGCGAATCCATGACGAAGCCGCCCGGGCTCTCATCGCTGGCTCCCAGCCCATGGCGTGGCGCGAGATTGGGCGCGACATAGCCGAGCCGATGCATGCGCGGCAGGTAGAGGTGCGAGAATGCAGCCACCGAGCCGCCGCTGCGGTCGGCAGGCAGGCCGGTGACGGCGGCCCGCTCGAGCAGGAAGTCGATCAGCTCGGTCTTGGCGAAGATGCGCGAGACCAGCTCGCAATCCTTGAGGTTGTAGCGGGCAAGCCGGGGCTTGTCCTCGGCGAACATGCGGTTGATCTCGTCCATGCGCTGGTAGGGGCTGTCGATGGCCTTGCCTTCGCCCAGCAGCTCCTGGGCAACGTGCTCCAGGCTGAACGAGGCGAAACGCCAGGTTGCCTGACGCAGCATCTCGATACCGTCGATGATCAGCCGCCCCGGAGCCGAGGCGAAGAAGTGGCTGGCGTTGCTGCCGTGGGCACGCCACTCCATGGGCGCGCCGCCCCGACCGAGCAGGAGCGGCACACCGAGCTGCTCCGCGTGGCGCTGCAGGATGCGCAAATCGAACTGCACCAGGTTCCAGCCGATGATCGCGTCCGGGTCGTGCCGTGCGACCCACTCATTCAATCGCACCAATAGCGCCTTGCGGTCATCGCAGTAGCGCAGCGAAAAATCCCGGGGCTCGGGCCCTTCGCTCGACTCCCCTTCATTCGCCGGGCCCAGCATGAAGACCTGGCGCTGCCCGCAGCCTTCCACGGCGATGGAGTAGAGATCGCCCCGCTCGCTCGTCTCGATGTCCAGCGAAGCGAGCCTGAGCCTTGGTCGGTACTCGGGCGCCGGCTTGAGCTCAGTCTCGATCAAGGCGCCCTCTGCGCCCTGGACAGCCTCAGGGTCCGCGAACTGGACCGGCGCGGTGATGTAACGCTCCATCAGGTAGCGTTCTGGCGGCCGCACATCCGCCTCGAAGACGTCGATACCGGCCTCGCGCAGCCGAGTCTCCAGATTCATCAACTGTCGATGCTGTCGGCAGTAGAGTCCCAGCACGGGGCGCTGCTGGAAATCACGCAGCTTGAGCGGGCGCAGCTTCACGTCACGTTCGCCATGCAGCAGCACTTCCGCATGTACCCGCTGCTCAGCAGGAATGAAGGCCACCGAGGGTTGCGGCGGCAGGCGCACGCATCGCGGACCGGCATCGGTCGCCAGCCAGTAAGTCACCTCGGTACCTGCGGGTGTATCCCGCCAATGGCGGGTCAACACGAAACCCTGCTGTCGCTCCACCACCACCTCTCACCCGCCTGAACCTGGGTGGAATGTTACTCGGTGGCAGGGGGAATGTCGTCGCCGATACCAACACGCCCGCCCCCACTCAGTCGCGGCGGCAGCTCGACATAGATGCTCAATCGCTCAAGACACGCACTCTCTTGGGTATCGCGGCAGCTGGGTGCACTTCCCAGGCACCCCTCACTTCTTGCGCTTGTCATGAATGTAGATGGCCTTCGAGCTCTCTCCCCGCGAGGGCCTCTCCTCGATGTCGAAGAGCTCCGTTGCCGCCACCAGCTCCCCGAGTTTGCGATAGCCATAATTCCGTGAATCGAAATCCGGAAACTGCTTCACGATATTGCTGCCGACCGCGGCTAGCGGCGCCCAGCCGCTGTCGTCGGAAGACGACTCGACCGCATTGCGGAGGGCATTGACCAACTTGGTATCCGACTTCAGCTCTCTGGTGGAGCGCCGGATCGTTTCCGGCCCCTCCTCTTCCCCTTCCCGCAGCACCTCGGTATAGATGAACTTGTCGCAGGCAGCGACGAAGGGAAGCGGCGTTTTCTTCTCGCCGAACCCGAACACCGTGAGCCCCGATTCCCGGAGCCGGGATGCCAGGCGCGTGAAATCGCTATCGCTCGACACCAGGCAGAACCCCGTAAAATTCCCCGTATACAACAGATCCATGGCATCGATGATCAAGGCACTGTCGGTGGCATTCTTGCCGGTCGTGTAGCCGAACTGCTGCACCGGCTGTATAGAGTGCAGCAGCAACGACTCCTTCCACCCCTTCAGCTGCGGCCCGGTCCAGTCGCCGTAGATTCGCTTCACGTTGGCGACACCGTACTTGGCAATCTCAGCCAGCAGGCCATCCACAATGCCAGGCTGCGCATTGTCCGCATCGATCAGAACCGCAAGGTTGTTATTTTCCATCGTTCATCCTTAAAGCATGTCATCGGTAGGCAGCTTCCCACCTGGGCCAGTGCGGCGCAGCAACAATCGGCTCGGGATCTGCGGACTGGGCGAAAAAGAACATCAGATATCGACGACACACCTGCCATACCACTACATAAGAAAAACACGCAGTAGGAAGCAGCTTTAGCTCGCGACTGGAGGCCGCAGGCTCCCGGCGGTGTTGCGCACTTCGGCAAGTTACATAAGCGGAGAAATCGGCCATTTGGAGAAAGTGGCAAAGTTCGTGGCTACCGCCTGCCATGCACCACATAAGAAAGAATTACTGTAGGAAATGGGATGGACCCGTCCCTCCCTGTGCCAAGATGAGTTTGCAACGCTATCTTGGGTGCACGGGGCACCACACGGCATCTCGAAGAGAGGGTCCATCCATGAATAACATTAGCATCGTCGGGATCGATCTCGCCAAGCACGTCTTTCAACTTCACGCCGTCGATCACAAAGGGCGTCAGGTGTTCAGCAAGAAGGTGTCTCGCTCAGCGTTGCGCACAACGCTCGCCCAGGTACCTCCCTGCTGCGTCGCCATGGAGGCCTGTGGCGGTTCCCATTACTGGGCCAGAGAGATTCAGGCACTGGGCCACGAGGTCCACTTGATCCCTCCCCAGTACGTGAAGCCCTTTGTACTGGGGCACAAGAACGATGCCCGGGATGCCCGGGCCATCGCTGAAGCGGCCGCTCGTGATGCCACCCCTCGGGTGGCGACCAAGACGCTGGAACAACAAGCAATGCAAGCCATGCATCGCGTACGCTCCCGGGCGATCGCTAGCCGTACGGCGCTGGGCAATGAACTGCATGGCTTACTGGTCGAAATGGGGATCATCGTGGCCAAGGGCACGCCGTGTTCCGCCAGGGCGAGGTCA
>NZ_AZQX01000044.1:0-15015 GCF_000568385.1 Halomonas sp. BC04 | reverse complement strand
GTCAGCAGGCCGGAAAAGCCGATGACCTCGACATTGTCGAGTTCCGCCACGACCTCGCGAGCCAGGGCGATGCGTGTTCCCAGGTCGAGGGCCGGCCCCTTGCCGGGGCTGGCGGAGATGGCCACCACGACCTTGTCGAAGAGGCGCGAAGCGCGCTCGATCAGGTCGAAATGGCCGTGGGTGATGGGGTCGAAGGTGCCCGGGTAGACCGCGATTTTCATGGCGCTCCGCTCAGTTGCCACTCTCAAGGGGGCTCAGGGTAACCGCCCGTTGCTGGGACGACAACGTCAACCTCGCCACAGGGTCACTCTTCCAGCTGGCCAAAGGGGTTGTCCACCACCAGCGAGACAGGACGTGCATAGCCGGGGATCTGGATGCTGTCGGCACTGACATCGAGCTCAGTGCCTTCCAGTACTCCCTCGCCGAAGCGGTAGCGGGCCTGATAGTGACCGTGGTCGGCCCTGTCTAGATAGGCCTTGCTTACCTCGCGTATCGCCTTGCGGCGCTCGCGCCAGGCCGCCAGGGCGGCTTCTCCATGGCGCTGTGTCAGCAGCCGTTCGGTGACGGCCGGTGACAGCACCACGCCGGTGGCGTTGTTGCCGCCGAAGCCCTTGGCATTGATGAAGGCGGCGTCGGCGTCGAATGCCTGGGGGTCACGAGAGAAGCGCAGCCGATCCGCATGCACATCGTCGGCCACTGCGTTGAGGGTGGGAATGCCCGGCAGCAGTCCGTGGGCGAAGCTGCCCAGGGCGCTGGTCAGCTGGTCGCCGGCGGCGCTGCCCTGGGAGTGGCCGACGAAGGCCTTGACCGCGACCACCGGCCAGTTCTCGATATGGTGGGCACGGGCAATCAGGTCGAAGACATGGGACTCGGTCACGCGGTTCTTGGGCGTGCTGGTGCCGTGGGCATGCAGGAAGGTGCGTTCCCTCAGGGCCTGCTCGCCGAGCATGTCGCGTACCAGCGATGTCGCCTTGCCCAGGGTGATGTAGTTGCCGATGCCCGGGGCAGAGATCGAGCGCTTCCAGCCGTCGGCGTTGACGAAGACCCCCGGTACGCTGCCGAGTATCTCGGCGCCGACCTCCAGCGCCAGGGCGTCGTCCAGCAGCAGGATGAACTGGCTGGCCTCGGCGATGGTGAAGCCGCAGTTGCGGGCGAAGGGGCGGCAGGCCCGCTGGTAGTCGGCATCGGTCAGCAGTTCCAGGGCGTCCAGCGCCTTGAGGCTCTCGTCGTCGGCCAGGGCGCCCATGGCGCGAAAGCCTCGATGATCTCCGGCGTTACCGGAGCATCGGAGGTGCCGACCATCACCGCACGGCGCTGGCCGCTGCGAATATCCTCACACCCCAGGCGCAGGTTGTAGAGGAAGCTGGCGCAGGCGCCGAGCACGGCGCCGGTACCGCCGACGCTGCCCAGCACATAGGCGTTGAGGAAGTCGGCGGGCATCTGGCCATAGCCCAGCGGCATCTGCTTGGAGGTGGCGCGGTTGCCCGAGACGAAGCTCTTGAGCAGCCCGCCCCAGCCTTCGTCGTCGAGCTGGCCGATGGAGTTGCCGGCATAGACGGCAACCTCGTCAGGATCGAGGCGATCGCGCAGTGTCTCCCAGGTCAGCCCGCTGCTGCCCAGGCAGTCACTGGCGGCGAAGATCGACATCGACAGGCCGCGAGGGTGATGCACGCTGCGATAGTGGCGACTGGGGTCGAAGCCGCTGGGCAACTGGCCGGCGGCCCGAACCAGGGCCGGGCGGGTTTCCGGCAGCATCACGTCCAGGTCGCCGGGGGGCACCGTGACTTCGAGGGTATGACGATCCAGCTCGCGAACCTGCCAGGTTGCCGGGAGGCGTTCCGGCAGTTGGCGGCGACGAATACGGAAAACCAGCTCGCTCCCCAGCCCCAGGCTGGCGCGCCGGTTGGCCGGCAGGCCGTCGTCATTGAACCGCGGGTCTTCGATGCGCCGGATGAGCGTGTGGTCGAGGACCCGCTCACGGCACTGTTCAGCCAGCAGGGAGGCGCTGACGGCTTGGCCCCTGGCGTCGTGCCAGCTGCCATCCCGATGGCTGCCCAGCCCCATCAGTGCGGCCAGGCTCAGCAGGAGCTGCTGCTGGTCGTCGTCGGGCAAGGCATCGATCACGGTGCGACGAAATGCTTGATGGCCAGACGTACGGCCGGCGGCGTTGACGCCGCCCATGCCGACGATCACCGGTAAGTGTGACAAGCCGCTTTCCTCGTTCTGCTGTTGGTGCGAGTGGCTGTAATTGGTATGAGACTGGCGATCATAGCACCCGGTCCCGGACCCCGTCATGGGCTCCCCGGGGCCCTTTGAGATGCAAAAAATAAAACAAACGTTTGAAGTGTGGCGGCTGCCGCGCTATCCTTGGCTTGCTGTTTGAGTCATACGAGTGGGTATGTGGGCGCGTTTCTTCGGAGCGCGCCATTTTTTTACGCTGATTTTCGCTGCCTCTCTTTGCGGCTCGCCAGCGGCGGTATGGCTGGTAGAATGGTCGGTTTCGCAATCGTCGTAGCCGATGCCGCATGCATGCCACTTCCCGTAACATCGTGACCAACCAGCCGGGCCCCCACCGGGACCTGGCCCGCCGCGTCGAACGTGCCCTGCGCCATCCACTGCGCAAGCCCATCGCCGACCACACTCGCACGGCCTTCGAGCAGGCGGATGCGTGGCTGGCACAGGGCGGGGCCGGGACGCCGCTGATCCTTGACGCCGGCTGCGGCGTCGGGCTTTCCACTCGGCGCCTGGCAAGTCGTTTTCCCGATCATCGGGTCATCGGCGTGGATCGCAGCGCCGACCGTCTCTCCCGCGACCACGGCGCGCTTCCCGACAATGCCCTGCTGGTACGTGCCGATCTGGTGGATTTCTGGCGCCTGGCCCTGGAGGCCGGCTGGCAGCCTGCGCGTCACTACCTGCTCTACCCCAACCCCTACCCCAAGTCGGCGCATCTAAAGACTCGCTGGCACGGCCACGCCATCTTTCCGGTGATCGCGGCTCTGGGGGGCCAGCTGGAACTGCGTTCCAACTGGCGACTCTACGTCGAGGAATTTACCCTGGCGCTGGAGCAGGCCACCGGGGTGAAGGCCACAGTGGAAGCCCATGATCCCGGTACGAATTGCCTGACGCCCTTTGAACAGAAGTACCATGCCAGTGGTCAGTCCTTGTGGCGACTTGCTGTCTCACTGCCGCATTCGCCGGGCCTGGTGCCCGTCGCATCGAAGGAGGAGTGCTGAGATGGCGTTCGTCTATCTGGCCCTGGCCATCGTGGCCGAAGTGGTTGCCACCAGTGCGCTCAAGGCCACCGAGGGCTTTACCCGGCTCTGGCCCAGCCTGTTAGTGATCGTCGGTTACGTGCTGGCCTTCTACATGCTGTCGCTGGTGCTGCGTACCATCCCCGTGGGCGTCGCCTATGCGATATGGGCCGGCATGGGAATCGTGCTGGTGGCGCTGGTCGGTGCCCTGGTCTTCGGTCAGCGGCCGGACTTGCCGGCGGTGCTGGGGATCACGCTGATCATCGCGGGCGTCGTGGTGATCCAGCTGTTCTCGCGCATATCCGTACACTGAGTGCGGTGTGTCGGGCCGATCATGGTGGTGGCCCGACGTTATTCCAATATTGAGGTGTCTGCTCATGTCGCGTTGGCTTGTCCTGCTGCTGGGGTTGTTGTTTGGATTGCTGTTGCCACTGGGCGCGGCGGGTTCCGGTTTCCCGGAGCTGGAGCGCATGCTCGAGAGAGGCTTTCTGGTCAGTGCCGAAGCCAAGCTGCTCGATAGCGGCGAAGTCCTGGGTGCCATCGAGCCCCATCGCCAGCTGTCGCCCGCCTCGGTGACCAAGGCCTACCTGGCGGCGGCGGCGTTGGATCGCTGGGCCCCAGCATCGCTTTACCACCCGGCTGGCGAGCGATGCCGGGCTCAACGGCGACGGCGTCGTCCCCGGCGACTTGATCCTCGAGGGGGGCGGCGACCCGGCACTCACCACCGAGGACCTGTGGCGCCTGGCACAGCGCCTCCATCAGCGCGGGGTGCGCGAGGTGGAGGGGCGACTGGTGGTCAGCCAGTGGCGCTTCGGTCCCGTGGAGTGCATCACGACAGACCGCTGCGAGGCGCGTACCCGGACGGCCAACGCCTACAGCGCACTGCTCTCGTCGGCGGGGGTCAACTACGGCAGCTGGTGCGTCAGCGTGGCGCCCGGCTCGGCAGCCGGCCAGCCGGCGCAGATCACCAGCTGTGACAGCCAGACCACCATCGTCGGTATCGACAACCACGTCGAGACTCGCCCTGCCAACAGCGGCACCGAGCTCAATGCCGAACGCGTCACTCGAGAGGGCGAGGATGTCATGGTGCTGCGCGGCCAGATATCGCTGAACGCCTCGCCGCGGGAGGTTTACCGGGCCAGCAGCGACCCGGCGCAGCAGACGGCGCGCACCATGGCGGCCATGCTCGAACAGGCCGGGATCGCGGTGCGCCAGGGCTATACCACCAGCGTCGAGAAACCCTCCGCCGGGGCCCGCACCCTGGCGGTAGTGGATGGCAAGCCGCTGCAGGAGCTGTTGCTGCGTACCATGAACTACTCCAACAACTTCATGGCCGATGTGCTGGCGCTCAATCTGGTCGATACGCCGCGCAGCACCCTGCTGCAGGCTGGCGATGCCATCGAGCACTACGTGGCGGGCCTGCCCGATCACGGGCCGTTGATCATGCTCAGCGGCAGTGGGCTGACCACCGAGAATCGCACCTCGGCCCACGGCTCCAACCTCCTGCTGGAGAGCATGTTTCATCGCACGGCGCTGTTTCCGAGCTTCGTAGCCAGCTTCCAGTCGCCGGCCAATGGGGTTTCGCGCTTCATTCGGCGGGGATCGTCCACCTTTCAGAACCACGTCATGCTCAAGACCGGGACCCTCAACCAGCCCATCGCCGTGCGCTCGGTGAGCGGCTACTTCCGTACCCTCTCCGGACGCTGGGGCGTTTTCAGCGTGCTGGTCAATGGTAGCGCGACGACGCCATGGCTCAACTGGGCCCAGGTGCTCGACCCCATGGCCGAGGATCTGGAACGCATGATCGAGTCACACTGACATCTCGGTCCTTCCATCACCCAGCCCACGTCCGGGCCCAAGACAGGAATTAGAGAATCATGAAGCGTGGACACACCGGCTGGCGCCATCTGATTGACTCCACCGGCTATTCGCTCAAGGGCCTGCAGCAGGCCTTTCGCCATGAAGCGGCGTTCCGCCAGGAGCTGGCGCTTTGCGCGATTCTGCTGCCGCTGGCCTGGTGGATCGGAGATGGTCCGGTGGAGTGGATCCTGCTGCTGGGAAGCTGTCTGCTGGTCCTGATCGTCGAGCTGCTCAACAGCGCCATCGAGAGTGTGGTGGACCGCATCGGCACCGAGCACCATGAGCTGTCGGGGCGGGCCAAGGACATCAGCTCGGCGGCGGTGATGCTGTCGCTGCTTCTGGCCGGCCTGGCCTGGGGGCTGCTCAGCTGGCAGAAATTCCTGGGCTGAGCGGAACCATGCTCACCTGTGGGGTGCCGGTAAGGCCTCGCCTTCGTTATGCTGGAGGCATTCGAGCTGCGACAAGGCGAGCTGCCCATGGCCCTTCCCGATGATTTCCTCCCCGACGACGACATTCCCGCCGTGCTCAGGCCCGCCCTGGGCAAGGCATGGCAACGGCTGAGGGATAGCCTGGCCCAGGCTGACAACGTCGCCGAGATGACCGAGCAGGAGCGGCCCTCGGAGAGCTGGGAGGCGCTCGCTGAACAACGCCGGCGCCAGCTGGCCCGGGTGCTGGCCGTTTCCGATTTCGTGGTCGATACCCTGGTTCGCTATCCCGAGTGGTTGCTGCATCTGGACGCCAGCGGGGAGCTGGAACAGGCGCCCCACAAGGAAGAGCTGATCAGCGCCCTGGGCGAGCGTTTGGACGCGGCCGATGACGAGGCCGCCATGCATGCGGCCATCAGGCGGTTTCGGCGGGCACGCATGCTGGGTATCGTCTGGCGCGACCTGACACGCCCTTCCGGCGTGGACATGTGGCATACCAGCGCGGCGGTTTCCCACCTTGCTGAGGTCTGCCTGGATGGAGCCCTCGGCTGGCTGGAGACATACCTCGAGCCTCGCTGGGGCCGCCCCGCTGCGCGTGGGGACGGCAGCGAGCAGCGCCTGGTGGTGCTGGGCATGGGCAAGCTGGGTGCCGGCGAGCTGAACCTCTCCTCGGATATCGATCTGATCTTTGCCTACGCCGAAACAGGCGAGACCCAGGGTGGGCGCAAGTCCCTCGAGCATCAGGAGTATTTCACCAAGCTGGGCCAGCGACTGATCACCGCCCTGGATGCGGTGACCGCCGATGGCTTTGCCTTTCGCGTCGACATGCGACTGCGCCCGCTGGGAGATGGGGGGCCTCTGGTGGGCAACTTCGCCTCGCTGGCCGCCTACTATCAGGACCAGGGGCGTGAATGGGAGCGCTACGCCCTGCTGAAGGCCCGGCCGGTGGCCGGGGATCAGGAGGCGGGCGGCGAGCTGCTGGCCAACCTGCGGCCCTTCGTCTATCGCCGGTATCTCGACTTCGGCGCCATCGAGTCGCTGCGGGAGATGAAGGGGCTCATCAATCGCGAGGTGAAGCGCCGTGGCATGCAGGCCAACATCAAGCTCGGCCCCGGCGGCATCCGCGAGGTGGAGTTCGTGGTCCAGGCCTTCCAGCTGATCCGCGGCGGGCGCGACACGGAGCTTCAGGTGACCTCGCTCAAGACCGCACTGGAGCGGCTGCCCGACCTGGGGCTGCTGCCCCCGGAGGTGGTCGAGGAGTTGCTGCCGGACTATGTCTTCCTGCGCGATCTGGAGCATGCCCTGCAGGCGCTGGAGGATCGTCAGACCCAGAGCCTGCCCGTGGATGACCAGGACCGGGAGCGGGTGACGCTGGCGCTGGACATGGCCGACTGGCCGGCAGTGATCGCCCGCCTCGACGAGGTGCGGGAACGGGTGCGTCAGCACTTCGACGCGGTGATCGCCGATCCGGAAGCGGACGCCGGGGAGAGTGACGACACTGATGATGAGAGCGCCACCTTGCTGGAGGCGTGGCGTTCCCTATGGCAGGGTGAGTTCAATCAGGAGGAGTGCCTGAAGCTGCTGTCGCAGGCCGATTTTTCCGAG
Organism: Halomonas sp. BC04; assembly: GCF_000568385.1. Lineage (NCBI taxonomy): Bacteria > Pseudomonadati > Pseudomonadota > Gammaproteobacteria > Oceanospirillales > Halomonadaceae > Halomonas > Halomonas sp. BC04. The sequence continues at coordinate 7,874 of NZ_AZQX01000044.1, read as the reverse complement.
CCGGAAACGGCCTTGCGTCGGATCGGGTCGCTGCGCGATTCGCGGCAGGTTCAGGCGATGCAGCGTATCGGCTACCAGCGCCTCGACGCCCTGATGCCCATGCTGCTCAACGCCGTCGCCGAGAGCGAGAATCCGGATACCGCACTGGAGCGGGTCCTGCCGCTGATCGAATCGGTGCTGCGGCGTACCGCCTACCTGGCGCTGCTGCGCGAGAACCCCGAGGCCCTCAGCCACCTGATGCGCCTGTGTGGCGACAGCCCCTGGATCGCCGAGCAACTGGCCCGACTCCCGTTGCTGCTCGACGAACTGCTGACCCCCGAGACGCTCTATACCCCGGCCGACAAGGCGCGACTGGCCGATGAGCTGCGCCAGGCGATGGGCCGTATTCCCGAAGACGACGATGAGGCTCAGCTCGAGGCGCTGCGGGTCTTCAAGCACGCCCACGTGCTGCGGGTCGCCGCCTCGGATATCGCCGGCACCCGCCACCTGATGAAGGTCAGCGACTACCTCACCTACATCGCCGAGGTCCTGCTGGAGGCGGTGCTCTCCATGGCCTGGCGGCACCTGGTGCGCAAGCACGGCTATCCGGTGCACCGGGATGGCTCGCGGGCCGATGCCGAACCGGAATTCCTGATCATCGGCTACGGCAAGCTGGGCGGCATCGAACTCGGCTACGGCTCCGACCTTGACCTGGTGTTCGTCCACGATGCCGACTCCAGCGGCAGCACCGATGGCGCGCGCCCCGTCGATACACCGGTCTTCTTCACCCGCCTGGGGCAGCGCATCATCCACCTGCTGACGGCGGTGACGCCGGCAGGCACCCTCTACGAGGTGGACATGCGCCTGCGGCCTTCGGGAAATTCCGGCCTGCTGGTGACCTCACTGGCCGCCTTTGCCGACTACCAGCGCAGCCAGGCCTGGACCTGGGAGCACCAGGCCCTGGTGAGGGCCCGGGTGGTGGCCGGAAACCCACGGCTGGCCGAGGGCTTCTATGCGGTGCGCCAGGAGATTCTTGGGAGACCGCGCGACCTCGAAGCGCTGCGCCAGGAGGTGGTGGCCATGCGCCACAAGATGCGAGATCACCTGGGCAGCAAGGCGGGATCCAGTGATTTCGACCTGAAGCAGGACGCCGGTGGCATGATCGATATCGAGTTCATCTGCCAGTTCGCGGTACTCTCGATGGGCAGCGATACCCCGGAGCTCCTGGCCTACAGCGACAACATGCGTATCCTCGAAACCCTGGAGGCCACCGGCCGGCTGCCCGAGGATGACTGCCGGCGCCTGCGCGAGGCCTACCTGGCCTATCGCAGTGCCGTTCACCGCGCCTCATTGACGGGTGAATCGGCCCGCGGTCATGGCGAGGCCTTCGAGGCGCATCGGCAGGCCGTGATGGATGCCTGGCAGAGGTTGCTCGAGCCGTCAAGATAAGAACATGGCCGACTCTGCCTGATTATGCTGGCTCTTTCCAGTGACAGGCTCCTGGGCCCAGCCACAACCTGGGCGGCGATCACGAGAGAGAACGAGATGAACAAGGTACTGGTACTGCATGGCCCCAATCTCAACCTGCTGGGCACCCGGCAACCGGAGATCTACGGCGACGAGACCCTGAACGATATCAACAACGCCCTCTATGAGAAGGCGGCGATGAATGGCTGGGACGTCACCTCCCGCCAGAGCAATCATGAGGGGGAGCTGATCGATGCCATCCATGCCGCCCGCGTCGACGGCACCGCGGCGATCATCATCAATCCCGCCGCCTATACCCACACCTCGGTGGCGATCCTCGATGCGCTCAACGCCTTCGACGGTACCGTTATCGAAGTGCACCTTTCCAACGTGCACAAGCGCGAGAGCTTTCGCCATCACTCCTATGTCTCGCTGCGTGCCGATGGCGTGATCGCCGGGTTGGGCAGCCAGGGCTACCTGGCGGCGCTGGATGCATTGATCAGGGCCGCCGAAAAGACCTGATCGAATTGTCTCGTCGTTCCTGTATCGGGCCCGCCAACTGGCGGGCCCATCTTGTTGTGTTTTTGTAACAAGGCCGGGCAGGGTTGGAATATTAGCTACCTTGGAAGTCAGGGTGACCAACAATCTGCTATCGGGTAATGAGGGAGAGTGGCATGGAAGACCCGGATACCTTGGCGCCGGAGGAGCGAAAGAAGAAGGAGCTCAAGCTGTTCCTTTTCATCGCCATCCTGCTGTTTCCGATCCTGGCGATAGCCCTGGTCGGCGGCTTCGGCTTCTCCGTGTGGATCTACCAGACCTTCACCGGTCCACCCGGCCCGCCGGGCTGATGACCATAGGCAGAGGACCGTATGCAAAAGAGGGATAACAACAATACGCGGCGTCAGTTCTTTCGCTCCCTTGGCGGACAAGGCCCGATCCGGCGGCCTCCCTGGACCGGTGATGACTTCACCGAGCGATGCGTTCGCTGTTCAGCCTGTATCGACGCCTGTCCCGAGCAGGTGCTTTTCCACGGTGGCGGCGGCTATCCCGAAATCCGTTTCGAGCACGAAGGCTGCAGCCTGTGTCGCGCCTGCGTCGACGCCTGCGAGGAGCCGGTCTTCGATACCCGGCGTACCGCCTTTCCCTGGCGAGCACGCATCGAAGCCCACTGCCTGGCGCTGGCCGATATCCACTGCCAGAGCTGCCAGGATGCCTGTGAGTGGCGCGCCATCGTCTTTTCCCCGCAGCTGGGGCGCCCCCCCAGGCCGAGGCTGAATCTCGATGCCTGCACCGGCTGCGGTGCCTGCCAGACCCAGTGCCCCAACAATGCCATCACAATGACAAGCGAGGAGACGGCCCATGCCGAATGATGCCCTGCATATCGCCAGTTTTCTGGTCCATGTCCGGCCGGAGGAGTGCAAGACGGTGGCACAGTGGCTGGCTGCCCAGCCCGACAGTGAAATACGTGCCGAGGACCCGTCCGGCAAGCTCGTGGTGGTGATGGAAAGCGAGCGGGAGAGGCGGATTCTCGACCTGATCGACGCGGTTCAGGCCCGGCACGGCGTGCTGGGGGCGGCCCTGGTCTATCACCAGATGCTCGACCCCGAAACGGCCGATGAAACCGACATGGCTGTTGAAGCTGACGAAACAGACGAAGAACCAGAAGGGACGCCGACATGAAGCTGACCCGTCGTGAATTTGCCAAGGCCAACGCGGCAGCCGTTGCCGCTGCCACCGCCGGCATGGCTCTGCCGGCTGGCGCCAGCAACCTGATCACCAATGCTGAACTGACACAGCTCAACTGGAACAAGGCGCCCTGTCGCTTCTGCGGCGTGGGCTGTAGCGTGATGGTGGGCACCCAGAACAACCGTATCGTCGCCACCCACGGTGATGCCCAGTCTGAGGTCAACCGGGGCCTCAACTGCGTGAAGGGCTATTTCCTGTCCAAGATCCTCTACGGCCAGGACCGGCTGCAGCAGCCGATGCTGCGCAAGCGCAACGGGGTCTATGACAAGCGGGGCGATTTCGAGCCGGTCTCCTGGGACGAGGCCCTCGACCTGATGGCCGACAAGTTCAAGAGCGCCATCCGTGACCACGGACCCGAAAGCATCGCCATGTTCGGCTCGGGGCAGTGGACCATCTGGGAAGGCTATGCGGCGAGCAAGCTGTTCAAGGCCGGGTTTCGCAGCAACAACATCGATCCCAATGCCCGTCACTGCATGGCCTCGGCGGTGTTTGGCTTCATGCGTACCTTCGGCTCCGACGAGCCGATGGGCGTCTATGACGACATCGAGCATGCCAATGCCTTCGTGCTGTGGGGCTCGAACATGGCGGAGATGCACCCGATCCTCTGGACCCGGGTCACTGATCGCCGGCTCTCTTTTCCCGATACCCGGGTGGCAGTGCTTTCCACCTTCGAGCACCGTAGCTTCGACCTGGCCGATATCCCCATGGTGATGAAGCCGAATGCCGATGTGGTGATCCTCAACTACATCGCCAACCACATCATCCAGACCGACCGGGTCGATCGCGACTTCGTCGACAGCCATACCAACTTCGTCCGCGCCGCGGACGACATCGGCTACGGCCTTCGCGACGAGCATCCGCTGCAGCAGGCTGCCGCCAACGCCGATGACCCCAACCGCTGGACGGAGATGAGCTTCGACGAGTTTGCCGAGCATGTCTCCGACTTCACCCTGGAACGGGCGGCGCGGGAGTCCGGCGTCTCCGAGAGCCGGCTCGAGCAGATGGCCGAGCTCTACGCCGATCCCGACACCAAGGTGATGACCTTCTGGACCATGGGGGTCAACCAGCACACCCGCGGGGTGTGGGTGAACAACCTGATCTACAACCTGCACCTGTTGACCGGCAAGATTTCCGAGCCCGGCAACAGCCCCTTCTCGCTGACCGGCCAGCCCTCGGCCTGTGGTACGGCGCGGGAGGTGGGCACCTTCGCCCATCGCCTGCCGGCGGATCGGGTGGTCACCAACCCCGAGCACCGCGCCTTTGCCGAGGAGGTCTGGAAACTGCCCGAAGGCACCATTCCCGGCAAGGTGGGCTTCCACGCGGTGGAGCAGAGCCGGAAGCTCAAGGATGGCGAGATCAAGGTCTACTGGACCCAGGTCTGCAACAACATGCAGGCCGGGCCCAATATTCAGGAGGAGGTCCTGCCGGGCTGGCGCAATCCCGAGGCCTTCGTCATCGTCTCCGATATGTATCCCACGGCCTCGGCCCAGGCCGCCGACCTGATCCTGCCGGCCGCTTCCTGGGTCGAGAAGGAGGGCGCCTTCGGCAACTCCGAGCGTCGCACCCAGTTCTTCCACCAGCTGGTCGATGCGCCCGGAGAGGCACGCTCCGACCTGTGGCAGCTGGTCGAATTCTCCAAACGCATCCGGATCGACGAGGTCTGGCCGGCCGAGCAGCTCGACAAGGCACCCGAGTATCGCGACAGCACGCTATTCGACCTGCTCTATGCCAACGGTCAGGTGGATCGCTACCCGCTTTCGGACATGGAGGAGGGCTACGCCAACCGGGAGGCGGAGGCGTTCGGCTTCTATATCCAGAAGGGCCTGTTCGAGGAGTACGCCCGCTTCGGCCGCGGCAAGGGCAAGGACCTGGACGACTTCGACAACTACCACCAGAACCGCGGCAAGCGCTGGCCGGTGGTGGACGGCAAGGAAACCCTGTGGCGCTACCGTGAAGGACTGGATCCCTACGTGGAAGCGGGACGCGGCGTGCAGTTCTACGCCAAGCCCGACGATCGGGCGCTGATCTTTGCGGTGCCCGACGAGCCGCCCCCCGAGTCGCCGGACGACGACTTCCCCTACTGGCTCTCGACCGGTCGGGTGCTGGAGCACTGGCACACCGGCTCCATGACCCGCCGTGTCCCCGAACTGCATCGCGCGGTACCCGCGGCCCTGCTCTACATGCATCCCGAGGATGCCCGCGCAGAGGGCATGCGGCGCGGCAGCGAGGTGAAGGTGATCAGCCGGCGCGGCGAGGTGCGTCTTCGGGTCGAGACGCGGGGCCGGGTCAGCCCGCCGCAGGGGCTGGTCTACGTCCCCTTCTTCGATGCCAATCGGCTGATCAACAACGTGGTCCTGGATGCCACGGACCCGATCTCCAAGCAGACGGACTTCAAGAAGTGCGCGGTTCGTCTGGAACTGATCAGCCTGGCCTGAGGCCGAGACGCAAGGAGAAATGCAATGAAATGGCTCACACTTCTCAGTCTTGCGCTGGCGCTGGTCGTAGCCGGCCTGGTAATCGCCGAAGAGCATCGGGACGATTCGGCACCGGATGGCCTGCGGCCGGGCGGCACACTCAGCCAGTCTCTGCCGGCACCTCCCCTGGCGGGAGAACCCCGCGATGCCGGCCGTGAGGTGCTCAACTATCCCGAGCAACCGCCGGTCATCCCCCATGGTATTCGCGACTACCAGGTCGATGCCCGGGCCAACCGCTGCCTCACCTGCCACAGCCGCAGCGAAGCGGTTCAGGCCGGTGCGCCCATGGTCAGCATCAGCCACTTCCGTGACCGGCACCAACAGGTGCTGGCGGCGGTATCGCCGGACCGCTACTTCTGCACCCAGTGCCATGTGCCCCAGACAGACGCCAGCCCCATCGTTCCCAACACCTTTCTCACCGTCGACGAGGTGCTTGGCGAAATGCTCAGGGAGCGGCGTGAGGGGGGTGGCCAATGAAGCGCTGGCTGGCCAGTTACTGGCGTATCCTGACCCGCCCCAGCATGCATTTCAGCCTGGGCTTCCTGACGCTGGGTGGCTTCATCGCCGGGGTCTTCTTCTGGGGTGGCTTCAATACCGCAGTGGAGGCGACCAATACCCAGCAGTTCTGCATCTCGTGTCACGAGATGGAGCGCAACCCCTACCGGGAATTGCAGGGCACCATCCACGATGTCAACCGCTCCGGGGTCGGGGCGCAGTGTGCCGACTGCCACGTCCCCCACGGCTGGACCCACAAGATGGCGCGCAAGATGGAGGCCTCCAAGGAGGTCTGGGGCTGGATCTTCGGCACCATTCGCACCGAAGAGCAGTTCGAGACGAAGCGGCGTGAGCTGGCAGAGAGGGAGTGGGCGAGGCTCGAGGCCAACGACTCACTGGAGTGCCGCAACTGTCACGACTTCGACTCGATGGACTTTACCATGCAGAGCTCGAGGGCGGCTCGTGCACACTCGACCACGCTCGCCGAGGGAGAGGCGACCTGCATAACCTGCCACAAGGGCATCGCCCACGAGCTGCCGGACATGAGCGATTTCTATGAGGATACCGCCATGCGGTTGCCCGACATCGAATCCTGGGTGGCGCATCTGGAGCGGGATGCTCCGGCGCATGGGCACTCGAGCAACTGACCCTTGCCAGCAGAAAAGCCCGCAGGTTCGCCGCTCAACTCACCGTGGTGCGAATCTGCCGGGCTTTTTCCTGCAGCAGCGGCAGGTAGCGTTGATGCAAGGTCTCGATATCCACGCGAGCGGCATTGGTGCTGATATTGATACCACCCAGCAAGGCGCCGCTGGAATTGAAGACTGGCACCGCCAGAGAACGCAACCCGGAATCGAGCTCCTGGTCGACGATGGCATAACCCTGCTGGCGAATCTCGAGGAGGCGTCGCTTCAGCTCGGCCTTGTCGACGATGCTCTTGTCGGTGTGGCGCTCCAGCGTTATCCGCTGGAGAAAGGAATCCAGTTCGTTGTCGGGCAGCTGTGAAAGTAGTACGCGACCCATCGAAGTGTGGGCGGCCGGCAGGCGGGTGCCCACAGAGAGAGTAATGGCCAGCAGGCGATGACTCGCCGCAGAGCGGGCCACATAGATGACTTCGTCCCCGTCCAGAACGCCCAATGAGGCTGACTCACCGATCTGTGCCGTAATATCCTCGAGCACCTGCTGGATGACGCTACGGTAGTTGTTGGCCGATAAAAATGAGTAGCCGAGCTGAAGTACCTTGGGCGCCAGCTCGAAGGACCGTCCCTGCTTACGGACATAGCCCAGGGCATGCAGGGTGAGCAGGAAGCGGCGCGCCTTGGCCCGGTTCATTCCTGTGCGCGCTGCCACTTCGCTGAGCGTCATGCGCGGATGCGCTTCGTCGAAGGCCAGAATGACCTCCAGGCCGCTGGCCAGGGCGGTGACGAAGTCGCGATCATCGGGGTTCAATCCCTCGTCTTGCATCGGGGGAGTCCTCTTCTCTTCTGCTTGCTGGTTTCGCTGCTTGATGGCGGCGAGACGATAACGCATCGATGTTCGATATGCGAACAGATTCTTTCAAGCACTGCAATGGCATTAATTCCTTTGCCCCTGAGTCATGATTTAAGACTAAAGTCGGGTTTTGGCCACGTAACGGATCACAGTAACCTCGGTGTGTATTCCGAATATATGTACGCATTACGAACAACTATAGATTCCACAAACAAGGTGGTGTTA
>NZ_AZQX01000043.1:0-8283 GCF_000568385.1 Halomonas sp. BC04 | reverse complement strand
TCACCGCCGCCACCACCACGATGGCGAGCCCCCCCGGCAGGCGCGTCAGAATGAACAGGAAGGGCGCCGCCATCATCAGCAGTGCGCCGATCTTCTCGGCCTTCTGCGCCACACCCACCAGGCGGGACCGGGCGATCAGTGGCGCGTAGCCCTGATGGTGCTGGATCGCGTGGCCCACCTCATGGGCCGCCACCGTCACGGCGGTGAGGGAACGCCCCTCGTAATGATCACGGGAGAGTCGCACCCGCCGCTCCAGCGGGTCGTAATGATCGCCCTGCTCGGTCAGCTCCACCTTGACGTCCTCGATGCCCATACGCCTCAACAGGTGCTCGGCCAGTTCGGCGCCGGTCCCGGGATAGTCGTCCCGGCCGCGGGAGTGACGTGCCAGCACCCAGTTGGCCCAGGCGTTGGGAAGCAGGAAGATGGCCAGCAGCATGGCGATCAGTAGCACGATCATCGAGGGTTTCACTCCGGCAAGGCAGATCACGGCGTCTCAGGATTGGACAAAGCGTACCAGAGCGGGTTTCACGGTGCAGGATAGGCAGGGCTTAAACCCGCATGGCGCGATTCAGCCCCGCTGCTAGGCTAGTCCGAATCGTCTCGGGAGTCTCGACGAACCGCTTGCAGTCCGCCCTCGGAGATAAACCCCCGGTTACGGGCATGCTCCGCCATTGCCATGCTATCGATGGCGAGCCGCAACTCGCAGTCGGTATGCGCGATCTCCTGTCGCAGGCCTTCGATGGCGCGCTCGCGGTCTGCCTGGCTGTCGATGCGGCGGATGTAGACGGCCTTCACTCGCCCCGGATACTCCTTGACGATGCGAGTATAGACCTCGGGGTCATGCTGCCCGCTGTCGCCGATCAGTACGCAGGGCAAGTCTTCGAACAGGTCCAGCATCCGGGTTATCAAGGCGTACTTGTGCTCTTCGGCGCGGCGCGGCCAGGGCCTTCGCCAGGAAATGCCCCACTCACGCAGGAACAGGATCGGCCCCACCGGGATGTCATTCATCTGGAAGAACTCCTCGAGCATTTCGTAGATGCTCCAGGGGCCCCGTGACACATACAGGATCGGGCGGCGGGCCGCTTCACTCTCGCCAACATAGAGCGCCTGGTAGAAGGCGGCCACGCCGGGGAAGGCGGTTCGCTGATGCGCCGGCTTGACGAACAGCCGATAGAGCATACGCAGCTTGTTTGCCACGCCGGTATACATCACCGTGTCATCGATATCGCTGATGACCAGCAGGTCGGTGTCTTCCGGAGGAATATAGACATCGGTGAAGCTGTGGATGGGCTCCGCCCCATCATGGGTCACGACGTGAAGGTCGGCGCGATGCCATGAGGTATCCAGAGGCAGCGGGGCATGCAGCGCGATCTTCGCATTGAAATAGCCGTCCTGATCCGTCAACACCGTGACGTCGTTGCCACCCAGGGTGACATGCACCTTCACATCCGGCAGCCCGCGCCGCACGACGCGCCGCGCCACGTCGGCGATATCGCGCAGGGCGCCATAGGGCGGAATGATACGGCCCAGGCCCGCCTGGCGAAAAACACGCCCCATCAGGAATGCCTCCCGGGTGGAGCCATAGCCACGATAGGGGTGCACGACGGCACCGCCAAGGCCGCGATCGCTCTTCATCGGCCTGGCAATGGCGCGAAGCAGGCGACGAATCTTTCTCGGGGATTTGCGAGGCGCCATCAGGCGACGAACCCGGACGGAAAGTCACGCTGCGATCTCGATTCACTCAGTTCGACCTGCATGATGACTCTCCCTGTCCAGCCCATGTGACACCTGCCTGCGCGGTGTGCCTTGTCGCTGACCAGCCAACCGGCAGGTGTACTGGCCAGTGTGGCGCATTGCGCACCGAGTTCAAAGCAGACGGTGATCTCGAACAGGGGGATCCACGCCGACCCAGCCTGAAACGGGCCTTTGACCCATTGGCTGGAAAAGCGAATCGGCAGCCGAACGAACGAAGCCCCGCTGTATCAGCAGGGCTTCGAAGTGAACGTGAGGATTCCCCCGGATACTCAGCGTGTCAGCAAGTCGCGCACGTCCTTCGCCTCCCAGTGGGGGAAGTGCTTGCGCACCAGCGCATTGAGGTCCGCCTCGAAGGCCGCCCAGTCAACCTCGCCGCTCGGCTTCGCATCGACATCGACGATGGCGCGAATCATCCCCGCCCCCACAGTGACATTGGTCAGCCGGTCGATGACGATGAAACTGCCGGTACCGGGACTCTGCCCGTAGGGATCCAGGGCCACCTCGGCGGTAAGCTCAACGCGGCAGCGGGCAATGGCATTGAGCTCGAGCTGGTCGGTACCGTGCCGCTCCAGGGTGTTGACGTCCACCTGGTGATGAATGGCGCCTATCTGACCGGAGACCGAGAGCCCTGCCAGGCGAATATCGACCTGCCGGCCCGGCGCCAGGGGCTGCTCGTGCATCCAGACAATATCGGCATCGAAGCGGTTGGAAAGGGCAATATCGGCATCCTCGGCGACGATCCAGTCACCGCGGGAGATGTCGAGCTCGTCTTCCAGGGTGATGGTGACCGCCTGGCCCGGCCAGGCCGCGTCCAGGTCGCCGTCAAAGGTGACGACCCGCTCGATGCGGCTGGTCTTGCCCGAGGGCAGCACCTTGATCCCAAGGCCGGGGCGCAGCACACCCGCCTCCAGGGTGCCGGCATAGCCGCGGAAATCCAGGTTTGGACGGTTGACGTACTGCACCGGAAAGCGCAGGTCGACCACGTTGCGATCACGAGACACCTCGACGGTTTCCAGCAACTCCAACAGGGCCGGGCCGGGCTTGCCATCCACCATGTACCAGGGCGAGCGATCGCTGCGATTGACCACGTTGTCACCTTCCAGCGCCGAGATCGGCACGAAGCGGATGTCAGTGGCCGACAACTGCTCGGCGAAACGGCGATAGTCGGCCACGATCTCGTTGAAGCGTGCCTCGTCAAAGCCCACCAGGTCCATCTTGTTGACCGCGATCACCAGGTGCTTGATGCCCAGCAGGTCGGCGATGAAGCTGTGCCGCCGGGTCTGGGTCTGTACCCCATAGCGGGCGTCGATCAGGATGATCGCCAGGCTGGCGTTCGATGCCCCGGTGGCCATGTTGCGGGTGTACTGCTCGTGCCCCGGGGTATCGGCGATGATGAACTTGCGCTTGTCGGTGGAGAAGAAGCGATAGGCCACATCGATGGTGATGCCCTGCTCGCGTTCGGACTGCAGGCCATCGACCAGCAGCGCCAGGTCCACGGCTTCGCCGGTGGTGCCGCTCTTCTTCGAGTCCCGGGTGATGGCCGCCAGGTGGTCATCGAAGATCATCTTGGAATCGTGCAACAATCGGCCGATCAGGGTCGACTTGCCGTCGTCGACGCTGCCGCAGGTGATGAAGCGCAGCAGGTCCTTGTTCTCGTGCTCGTGCAGGTACTGATCGATATTGTCGGCAATCAGGCTGGACTGATGTGACATTAGAAGTACCCCTCGCGCTTCTTACGCTCCATGGAACCTGCCTGGTCGTGGTCGATGGCGCGGCCGCTGCGCTCGCTGGTGCGGGTCAGCAGCATCTCCTGGATGATCTCGGGCAACGTATCGGCCCTGGACTCCACCGCACCGGTCAGCGGATAGCAGCCCAGGGTCCGGAAGCGCACCCACTTCTCCTCGGGCACCTCGCCGGGTGCCAGCGGCAGACGCTCGTCGTCGACCATCACCAGCATGCGTCGCGCTCCACTACCGGGCGCGGTGCGGCGTAGTAAAGCGGCACGATGGGGATCTGCTCCAGATGGATGTACTGCCAGATGTCCAGCTCGGTCCAGTTGGAGAGCGGGAAGGCACGAATCGACTCGCCCTTGTTGATCCGGGCGTTGTAGAGGTTCCACAGCTCCGGACGCTGGTTCTTGGGATCCAACGGTGGAACTTGTCACGGAAGGAGAAGACCCGCTCCTTGGCACGGCTGGCCTCCTCATCGCGCCGAGCACCGCCGAAGGCGGCATCGAAGCCGTGCTTGTCCAGCGCCTGCTTGAGCGCCTCGGTCTTCATCACGTCGGTGTAGCCACTGGAGCCGTGGTCGAAGGGGTTGATGCCGGCCGCACGCCCCTCTTCGTTGATGTGCTCGATCAGCTCCATGCCCACATCCGCCGCCATGCGATCGCGGAATTCGATCATCTCGCGGAACTTCCAGGTGGTATTGATGTGCATCAGCGGGAACGGCGGCGGCCCGGGATAAAAGGCCTTGCGCGCCAGGTGCAGCATCACCGAGGAGTCCTTGCCGATGGAGTAGAGCATGACCGGATTGCTGAATTCCGCCGCCACCTCGCGAAGGATATGGATGGACTCGGCTTCCAACTGCTGGAGATGGGTCAGGCGCTGGGGCGAAAGAGGCGCTGGCGTCGTTGCGGCAGCCTGGGCGACCGGCTCGCGCGCGGGTGCATGAAGACTAGTCATCGGCCCGGGTACCTCGCATGACAAAGGGCAAGAAGGATCATGCGGTACAGGTTAACGCCGGAACCATAATAACGTAAAAGAATGATTGCCTATCTTTTTAGTCGATATGCGCATAACGCTGCGCTTTCAGAGGTCGACACGCTCCACCCAGGTCAACCACTCACTGTCGGTCAGATCCATGATGCGATAGCCGGGGCGCGAGGCCTCGTCGATGGCGAAATCGGCCGAGCCGGGCAGGAACTGGTCGGTGGTGGATGGGGTGCCGTAGACGGCAACCCCCTGCCGATGCGCGGCCAGCGCCTGGTGAATGTGGCCGCAGAGGATCATCCTCACCTGGGGAAAGTCCGCCAGTACCCGCCACAGCGCGTCGCGGTCCTTGAGGCCGATGGCATCCAGCCATTCCGAGCCCAGGACAAGCGGCGGGTGGTGCATCGCCAGCAGCGTGGGCCGGTCATCCGCCTCGAGGCGCTCCACCAGATCGGCAAGACGCGACGCCCCCACTTCGCCATGGGCGTGGCCAGGCACGCAGGTATCCAGCACCAGCAGGCGCCAGCCACCGAGGTCGACCTCACCGTGGATCGCCTTGACCGCTTCCATCAGCTGCGGCTGGTCGTGGTTGCCGGCCAACCAGTACCAGGGGCAGCTCAGGCGGGACAACACCCCATGGGCCAGCTCATAGGAGGCGGTGGACTCATCCTGGCTGATATCCCCGCTGACCAGGACCAGGTCCGGACGTTCGCCGATGGCAGCCTCCACGACCGCCTCGAGCTGGCGCAGGGGAAAGCCGGCCCGGGAGCGCGCCCGAGGGTCGGCATGGAGGTGGCAGTCGGTAATCTGGACAAGGCGCATCAGGGCAGCTCGATCATCAAGGTAACGACCTCTTCAAGGCAGTTCGGGCAGGTCGGCGGGGTGGCCATGAGCCAGGCCATGGGCCAGCCACTCGCCAAGGAAGCGATTGAGCTGCAACTTTTCGTCGGGCTGGAACATGCGCAGGTTGGGGTAGCGGTAGCGGCCGTCGAAGTGGCGCTCGCGCTGAAAATCGGTGACCTCGGCCATGCGTACGTCATGATAGAGATGCACCCGCATGCGCGGCGGCTCGATGATCCCATCCATGAGACCGCTCTGGGTGACCCGCACCATGGTGGTATAGGGCGCCTGCTCAAGTACTTCCAGATGCAGGACGCCGAAGCGGCCGTTGCGCCCGGTCAACTCCAGCTGACGGGTCTCGCCCACCCCCAGGTCGCCGAGCAGCCGGATCAGGCGCAGGTAGTTGGCACTGCATTCACCCTGCAGACTCTTCAGATCGGTCACATAGGCGGTTCTAGCCACGCTACCTCCTTGCTCTCAGTGACGCTCGCTCAGCAGACAGCCAGTAAAGTGAGATAAGACACATGGCATTGTCGAGTCGACCAGTCTGCAGGAGTTCCCAAGCTTGAATAAACGGTAACACGTGAACGCGGATGTCCTCATGTTCCTCGTCGAGCCCGTGCACCCCTCCCAACCCCCTGGAATCGACCAGGCGCAATAGAGGGTGACCCGCTCATCGCAGGCACCCGGCTCGGGTAGTAGGTATGCAGTTCGATCAATTCGTCGATGGAACAACCCGCCTCCTCCACGGCCTCGCGGCGGGCCACCTCGGCCCGGCTCTCTCCCGCTTCGACCAGGCCCGCCACCACCTCGAGCTTCCAGGGCGACACGGGATCGGCCAGTGCACCCGCGCGAATCTGCTCGACCAGTACGACGCAATCCCGCTCCACGTCATAGAGCAGCACCCCCACGGCATCATGACGACAATGCACCTCACGTACCACCTCGCCGCTCCAACCTCCTTCGAAGAGCCGATGACGAAGACTCACCTTCTCCAGGCGAAAGAAGCCCTGGTAGAGGCAGCGTCGCTCACGCAGCTCCACATCGGCCGCCGAAAAGGCGGGCAGAAGCGTGATATCGCGGCGCTGGTCGTGGGTACTGAACATGCCATTCTCCAATCGGCGAATGGCGACCATTATCATGACCGGGGCCCAAAATGCCAACTGCCGTGCAGTCAGGACGACCGGACGGCAGCAAAGGGAAGGGGCAGCAAGAGAGGATCAGAAAGCGAGGATCAGAGCGTCGCCAGCAGGGCCCGGGCCTCTTCCCGCAACGCCTCGTCGGAGCGCTCGCGGTCCGGGCGCGCCGTGCCTTCCACGGCACGCCGGGCATGTTCACGGGCCTCCGGACGGCGGTCTTCATCCTCCAGGAAAGCGGCATAGTAGTAGTTCACGTCGATGCCGTCCGGGCGAATCTCCAGCGCACGCTGAAACATCCGCTCGGCGGTATCGCTGTTGCCAAAGCCGACCGGGCGACCTGGCGCCCGGTCATAAAGCGCCCCCAAGGTCACGTACGCCGAACCGTTACCCCCTTGCGGATCGAGTTCGACGGCCTTTTCCAGGGCGTCGCGGGCACTGCGGGCACTGCCAAGGGCACCCAGGCCACTGCGCTCACGGGCATGGGAAGCTTCGATGATGCCATACCAGATCAGGGGCTGGGCCTCTCCGGGATACGCTTCTGCCAGGCTCTCGGCCTCATCGGCGAGCGACTTCAGGGCACGTCGACGATCGCCCTCGGCGCGCTGTGTATTGATCTGCTCCCAGCGCTGCTTGAGCGCTTCAACCTCACCTTCCCAAGCGACGGCGCTGCCTAGCGGGGCCAGCGCGATGCCGATGCCCAGTGCAACGGCAAGTAGATGGTGTCGAATCATGTCCGGTCTCCTTGGGGTTATTCTCGAACGGTACGACGGGGGTCGCTCATGCAATGTAACGAACGTTTGAATGAACTTCCAGTTCCCTTGTTCACCGCCTGGCCCGCAACGGGAGAATGGCGTATGTTGCGACACTCAGCCGTAACAGGAGTGGCATGGCATGAAGGGCCGCAACATGACCCGCTGGCGAGACCCGGCCAAGGATCCTCGCCAGGAACCCAAGAGCAATCTGATCACCCTCGAGGGGGCGGAACGCCTGCGGGGCATCCTCGATCATCTCTCCCGGGTGAAGCGGCCGGCCCTGTCGGCCAAGGTGGGCGAAGCCGCGGCACTGGGAGACCGCAGCGAGAACGCCGACTACACCTACAACAAGAAGGAGCTCAACCGGGTCATCGCCCGCATCCGCTACCTGACCAAACGCCTCGACGAACTGCAGGTGGTGGACCGGCTGCCGGCGGCGACCGACAAGGTCTATTTCGGCGCCTTCGTCACCCTGGAGGACGAGGAAGGCGAAGAGATGCACATCCGCATCGTCGGCCACGACGAGACCGACACCGCCAAGCGCTGGATCAGCGTCGACGCACCCTTGGCCAAGGCCCTGCTCGGCAAGGCCCTGGATGACGAGATCACGGTCAAGGCACCGGCGGGCGATACCACCTACATCATCACCGATATCGCCTACCGCGATCCGGCCACAGGGGCTCGATAGACCCGAAAGCGACGGTCGTCGGCAAGTATCTCGAAGCCGCCGAAGGCACGCTCCAGCAGGTCCGGGTACGGCAGGAAGGCATTGGCGACGAGCAGTAACCCGCCGCCAGGCAGTAGGTGAGCCGGCGCCTCGCGGATCAGGCGTCCGGCGGGGCCGTAATCGATGCTGCGCTCCTGGTGAAAGGGCGGATTGCTGATGATGGCGGCGAAGCGGCGCGCTTCCAGCGACGAGTAGACATCGCCGGCCAGTACCTCTCCTTCCAGCCCATTGGCGGCCAGCGTGCGCCGGGTCGCCTCGACGGCAAAGCCATTGATGTCCACCGCCGTGATCCTGTGGCCGCGCCGCGCCAGCCAGGCCGCCAGCACCCCATCGCCACACCCCATGTCGAGCACATCCCC
>NZ_AZQX01000042.1:0-14102 GCF_000568385.1 Halomonas sp. BC04 | reverse complement strand
CATGTTCGAGGGATTTCGATCGTTCAGGATCGACAACAACGGCATCTGCATACCCGGTCGCATCGGTGGTTCGGGCCCGCCCCTCCTGCTGCTGCATGGCCATCCACAGACTCATATGATCTGGCATCGACTGGCCGAATCCCTGGCGCGTCATTTCACCGTCGTGGCCACTGACCTGCGCGGCTACGGTGACGCTTCCAAGCCTGCCGGGGAGCCGGATCACGCCAACTACAGCAAGCGCGTCATGGCGGCCGACCAGGTCGCGGTGATGCGTGAACTGGGCTTCGAGCGGTTCCTGCTCTGCGGCCACGACCGCGGCGGCCGTGTGGCCCATCGCCTGGCCATGGACCACACCGAGTCGGTCGAGAAGCTGATGCTGCTCGATATCGCCCCGACCCTGGCCATGTACGAGAAGACCGACCGGACCTTCGCCACCGCCTACTTCCACTGGTTCTTCCTGATCCAGCCGGCACCGCTGCCGGAGACCCTGATCGAGGCATCACCGGCCGACTACATCACGCGCACCATGGGCGGACGTCACGCCCGGCTCGACGCATTCGACCCGGCGGCCATCGCCGAGTACCAGCGCTGCCTGGCCCAGCCCGGTGCCGCCCATGCCCTATGCGAGGACTACCGCGCCTCCAACACCATCGACCTGGAGCATGACCGTGCCGATCGTGAGGCCGGGCGTCGCATCGCCTGTCCCGTGAGGGTGCTCTGGGGGCAGCACGGCATCATCGAGCGCTGCTTCGACCCCCTGGCGGAATGGCGCGCCGTCGCCGACCGGGTCGATGGGAAGGCGCTGCCCTGTGGGCACTATATTCCCGAGGAAGCACCGGATGCGCTGTACGACCAGATCATTCAATTCATGAAAACCGAATAAGGAACTGAACATGACGCAACGTATCGCCGTCATCCCCGGAGATGGCATCGGCACCGAAGTGATGCCGGAAGGCCTGCGCGCACTGGAAGCCGCCGCCAAGCGATTCGGCATCGATCTTTCGCTCGAGCATTTCGATTTCGCCTGCTGCGATTACTACGTGAAGCACGGCCAGATGATGCCCGACGACTGGTTCGAGCAGCTCAAGGACTTCGATGCGATCTTCTACGGCGCTGTGGGCTGGCCTGAGACTGTGCCGGACCATGTCTCTCTCTGGGGCTCGCTGCTGCAATTTCGCCGTCAGTTCGACCAGTACATCAACCTGCGCCCCTGCAAGCTGCTGCCGGGTATCAAGAGTCCGCTCGCCGATCGCAAGCCCGGCGACATCGACTTCTACGTGGTGCGCGAGAATACCGAAGGCGAGTACTCCAGCGTTGGCGGCAAGATGTTCGAGGGCACCGACCGAGAAGTGGTGATCCAGGAGACGGTGATGACCCGCCACGGCGTCGACCGGGTACTGAAATACGCCTTCGACCTGGCCCAGAGCCGTCCCCGCAAGAAGCTGACCTCGGCCACCAAGTCCAACGGCATCGCCATTACCATGCCCTGGTGGGACGAACGCGTGGAGGCCATGTCAGGCAACTATTCGGACGTCAGCGTCGACAAGTTCCACATCGATATCCTCACCGCCAACTTCGTCCTGCATCCCGACTGGTTCGACGTGGTGGTGGGCAGCAACCTGTTCGGCGATATTCTCTCCGACCTGGGTCCGGCCTGCACCGGCACCATCGGCGTGGCACCCTCGGCCAACATCAATCCGGAAGGCAAGTTCCCCAGCCTCTTCGAGCCGGTGCACGGCAGCGCCCCGGATATCGCCGGCAAGGGTATTGCCAACCCCATTGGCCAGATCTGGTCCGGTGCCATGATGCTGGAACACCTGGGTCATGCCGATGCTGCCAAGGCGATCGTCGATGCCTTCGAAGCGGTACTGGCCGAAGGCGATGCTACCCAGCTGACGCCTGACGTGGGCGGCCAGGGCAACACCGAGTCGCTCGGCCGCGCCATCGCCGAGCGGCTGCAAGGGTAACCAATCCCCGCCAGATTCAGGAGGCACGCGGCGGGTGCTTTATCGCTCTCGCCATGCATGACTTCCACCGGGAGGCCGACGACCTGCCTTGATATGCGTCAACTTGTCGCACACTAAGGATGGAGAGACAGAAGCGTTAAGACTAGGATATAAACTATACAGTTATAAGGATATAACAAATACATCCTGACACTCTTAGCAGGAGTCTCCCATGACACGCCCCCACGAACCGCCCCGGCTTGACCGGCGCCAGCTCCTGAAGCTGGGGCTCGGCGCCGGCGTCGCCGGCCTGCTGCCCCTGGGCAGCCTGCAGGCCGGCACCCTGTCAACCACTGCCCGTGTCGTCATCCTCGGTGGCGGCGCCGCGGGCATGGCCATGGCCAACCGCCTCTCCCGTCGCCTCGACGGCGCACGGATCTCTCTCGTCGAACCCCGCGAGATTCACCACTACCAGCCGGGCTGGACACTGGTGGCCTCCGGTGTCTGGAAGCCCGAGAAGACCATGCGTCCCAACGCCCGCTTCGTGCCGGGCGGCATCGACTGGGTTCGCCAGCCCGCCGCCGGCATCGATGCCGCCAATCGCCGGGTCGAGCTGGGGGATGGTTCATCGCTGGATTATGACTACCTGGTCGTGGCCACGGGACTGCAGCTCAATTATCAGCTGATCGACGGGATGTCACCCGAGCTGGTCGGCACCAATGGCATCGGCAGCGTCTATGCCAGCATCGAAGGCGCCACTCGCACCCGGGATGCCATTGACACCTGGATCGCCCAGGGTAGCGGCAAGGGGATCTTCACAGCGGCCCCCACCCCGGTGAAATGTGCCGGCGCCCCGCTGAAGATGACCTTCACCACCCTGTCGCGCCTGGAGGCGACCGGCCATCGCGATGACTTCCAGGTCGAGTTCCTGGCCCCGGGCGCCGCACTATTCAGCCAGCCCTGGGTCAACGATTTCGTCAAGCAGCGCTTCGACGACCAGGGCGTCACCCGCCGCCATCACTATCGGCTCTCCGCCATCGACCCCGGCGCTCGCCAGGCGGAGTTCACCTTCGTCGGCCCGGACAGTGAGTTCACCTCTCACCATGAGCTTCGCGAGGCTGAGTTTTCCCAGGAGGGCGAGCGCACAGTGATCGCCGACTACGACTTCATCCATGTGGTGCCGCCGATGAGCGCACCGGATTTCGTCAAGGCGAGCGACCTGATAGCACTGGATGGCCCCTTCCGTGGCGAGTGGCTCGATGTCGACATCCATACCCTGCAGCACAACCGCTATCCGGAAGTGTTCGGCATCGGCGACGTGATCGGTGCACCGATCAACAAGACCGCCGCCAGCGTCAAGGCCCAGGCTCCGGTAGTGGAGGCCAACCTGCTGGCCCAGATGCAGGAGCAGCCGCTGCCGGCCCGCCATAACGGCTACACCTCCTGCCCGATGATCACCGGCATCGGCAAGGCGATGCTGGTGGAGTTCGGCTACGACAACAACCTGGATTTCCTGCCCTCCTTCCCGTTCATCGACCCGCGCGACGAGTCCTGGGTGGCCTGGACGATGAAGGATCGCATGCTGCAGCCGGCCTACTACGCCGTGCTGGAAGGCCAGGCCTGAGGAGAGCGGACAATGACGATTCAAGGTGCACTGACCATTCTGATGTACGCGCTGGCCCCCTTCCTGTGGCTGATCGTGGCCGGGCTAGCGCTGCTGGTGGTCATACAGCTGGTCGCCCGCCTGCGTGGCTACCGAGCCCTCGCCTATCGCTGCCTGGGCGCCAACCTGGCGGCACTGGCCGTGGGGCTCTCCGGGCTATGGTGGATTCCCGCCTTCACCAACTCACGGCTTGCCTACGTGGCCACCGCCTTCGACTGGGTGGCGCTGATCGGTGCCATGGTTGGCCTTGCCATCGCCGCCTGGCTGGTGCTGCATCCCCTCAGCTACCTGCTGCGAGGGCGGCAGATACAGACGACTTGACACTCGCGGCCGATGGCGTCTTGTCATACCGATTCTTCATGGCAACACCCCGACGGTTGGATTGGGTGTCCAACCCTCGGGGCCGTTAAGTTTTGCCGGGCGCCTTTTTCGACGGCAGAACGCTCAGGCAGCGAGACGGACGGCAATTTCTGCCACATGCTCGCCCTGGAAACGGGCGATTGTCAGCTCGCGCTCGTCAGGCTGGCGCGAGCCATCACCGCCGGCGATGGTGGAAGCCCCATAGGGATTGCCGCCACCGGCCTGATCGAAGATGTATTGCTCATCGATGCCGTAGCCCAGCGGCACGATCACCATGCCTGGTGAGCCAGGGTATGCCAGAAGGAGGTGATGGTGGTTTCCTGCCCCCCACCAGTTCCGGTCGAGGTGAAGACGCTGGCCACCTTGCCGCGCAGTCCCCCATTGGCCCAGAGCCCGCCGGTCTGGTCGAAGAAGGTGCGCATCTGACCGGACATGTTGCCGAAGCGCGTGGGTGTGCCAAAGATCACCGCATCGTAATCGGCCAACTGGTCAGGTGACGCCTCCGGAGTATTGAACTCCTGCCCCCCCGCCTTGGCGAACGTCTCGGCATCCATCGTTTCCGGTACCCGCTTGATGTCCACCTCAACCCCACCGACCTTTCGGGCGCCTTCTGCCACCGCCCTGGCCATGGTGTCGATGTGGCCATACATGGAGTGGTAAAGCACGAGAACCTTGGTCATCAGTTGCCTCCTTGGCACGACTTCTGCTGCTGAAAACGGAATATGTCAGCCATGGCTGATAACTACAGCGTAGGAAGCGTCAGCGTGCAGGAAAGCGAAAGTTTTCGTCCTCTCCGTTCGAATTCGTCAATTCATGACACGCCAGACCCCTTCGAGAATGCGCACCTTGCCTGCGGCGAGATTGTCACGCAGGTTACGCCCCATGGTGGGAAACACCTCCCCGAAAATCATCTCCGGACCCGGCAGTCTGCGGCTCTTCTCGAGTGCGTCATCAGGGCGACTCTCACGTCGGCTATGCACCTGTCGCCAGGCCAGAGCCGCATCAGTGACATCATCCACCCTCAGCGGCTCGAAACCGGATAGCATCATGCTGCGCTCGAGCTGCTCCCGGCTACGCAAATGGCTGGTAGCGGCGTACGGGCCCAGGGAACGGGAAGTACCAGCGGCTCGGGGTTGTCACCGGCAACGACCTCATGCAGCAGCACGCACCCACCAGGCACCAGCAGGCGCCGCCACTCCGCCAACACCCGCGGCACATGGGGCATGTTCATCAGTGCATGCTGGCACCACACCCGATCGATGCTTTCAGGGGCCAGCGGCACACTGCCGGCGTCGGCGCACAGGAAACGGGTGCGCTCGGCCAGCCCGGTGGCCGTGCTGAGCCAGCTGGCCACCTCCACGAAGGCCGCCGTGATATCGACACCCACCACGTGGCAGCCGTACTCGGCGGCCAGCAGCCGGCTGGCACCGCCGGTTCCACAGCCGACGTCGAGCACCCGCTCACCACCTTGCAACCCGCCCATCGCCGCCAGGGAGCGACTGGCGCGGCGCCCACCCAGGTGCAGCTGGTCGATACCGGCCACTTCATCGACACTCAGGCGGTCGGGGTCGCAACCGGCGTCAAGGAAGGCATCGCGCAGGCGTGCCAGCAGGTCTCGTCCCTCGCTCGTTGTCGCGGCATCGTAATGGGCATTGAGTCGCCGGGCATGATCCAGGGAATCGTCAACGCGAGCGGTTGGCATGGCAGGCTCCTCGCCGTCAGAATCAGATGGTGCCAGCTTAAGCTTCGTTTGCGCCCACCCCCATTGGCCAAAGGTCTGCACGGCACGCCTCACTTCGACAGGAAAATCCATGAAACAGCGCACCGCCATCATGACCACCCTCTTCACCAGCCTGGTGCTGAGCGCGTGCACCGGAACCCCCAAGGGCACTCAAGCGGTCACCGGCTTCGAGCTCGATCGTTACCTGGGCAAGTGGTACGAGATCGCCCGGCTCGACCACTCCTTCGAGCGGGGTCTGGACTGTGTCACGGCCGACTACTCCTTGCGCGATGATGGCGGCGTCAGGGTCATCAACCGCGGCGTGAACCTGGATGCCCGCGAAGTGGACGAGGCGGAGGGGCGCGCCTACTTCGTCAGGGACGAGAGCGTGGCGCACCTCAAGGTAAGCTTCTTCGGGCCCTTCTTTGGAGGCTACAACGTACTGGCGCTTGACGATGACTATCGCTGGGCGCTGGTCTCGGGCCCCAGCCGCGACTACCTCTGGATTCTGTCCCGCGAGCCCGAACTCGACCCAGCCGTTTACCGTGAACTGGTGAAGGATGCCGAGCGCATGGCCTTCCCAGTGAATGAGCTGATCAAGGTCGAACAGGGTGACGCCTGCAACGAGTGGCGCTGAACGCCAGTTTCAATATCGCACCCGAGCTTTCACCAGCCCGACGCCGGGGCTTGTGGGAAAGGCGCCTGGACGGGAAGGTAGCTCAGAATTCACGACACGAGCAGGGCAGCAACATGCTGGCGGATTGGATCGAACTGAGTCTGGAGGGGACGATACCCACCGAGCGTGCGGGTCGCACGGCGGGTGGACGCTTCCTGTTTCACGCTCCGGGCATACTCGAACTGATTCCCGACACCCCTGGCAGCGATGCCCGGGCCTGCGTTCTCTCCGCGGGTATTCACGGCAACGAGACGGCTCCCATCGAGTTGCTCGGCAGCTGCCTTGCCCGGCTCGAAGCGGGGCTCCTCGCGGTGGGCGCACCGGTGCTGGTGATTCTGGGCAACCTGGAATCGATCCGCCGCGGCGAGCGCTATGTCACAACCAACCTCAACCGGCTGTTCCGCCAAGGGCTGGATGAAGAAGGCAGGGAGCCCGAGCGAGCGCGGGAACTGATGGAGGCGATCGATGGCTTCTTCACACGCCAGGCCGGATTTCCCCGCCTGCACTACGACTTGCACACGGCCATCCGTGACAGCCGTTACCCGCGCTTCGTGGTCGAACCTTTCGCCGAGACGACGACCCAGCCCGAGCAATGGGCATGGCTGGCCGCGGCGGATATCCAGGCGGCACTGCACCAGCACCGCCACAGCTGGACCTTCTCCCACTACTCGAAGCACTATCACCAGGCCCAGGCATTCACCCTGGAGCTGGGCCGAGCCTTGCCCTTCGGTCATAACGACCTGACGGTCCTCGCGCCGATGGGCCGGCTGCTGGAAGACCTGATTGCGGGTCGCCAGCCGCCTCGGGCGCCGGCGGCGAAAATGGCCTTCTTCCGTGTCGCTCATGAGCTGATGCGTGAGTCCGAGTCATTCCGACTCTGCTTCGCCGACGACACGCCCAACTTCACCGAGTTTGCCCCGGGCACACGGCTGGCCGAGGACGCAGAGGCAGGCAACTATGTCGTGGGTGAGCAACCGCTGAGCGTGGTGTTCCCCAACGCCAATGTCGAGCTGGGGGCTCGGGCAGCACTGCTCGCGACTCGGACCGAGCCGCCCAAGTGACAAGCAGCGACACTCAATTTACCCACGCATGACGCCATTGGCAGAATAAACACCGCCTTCACAACAATAATTTGGAGCAATTTCATGATCGACTTCACTTGCGCACTCCACCAAGGTCGAATGGTCTTAACTCCAGGCCAACCTGGCCAAAGCGCCCCGGCCTGTTAGAATCGCCCCTTTTTCATCCCGGCACGCTTAAACCGGCCAGTCGCCCTGGCGACTCGTCCCGACCTGGAGTCCACCCATGGCCGATACCCCGATTCCTCTCGAAGTGCGCAACATCAAGAAGCGCTTCGGCGATACCGAAGTGCTCAAGGGCCTGTCGCTGCAGGCCAGGAAAGGTGATGTCATTACCCTGATCGGGGCCTCCGGTTCCGGCAAGAGTACTTTCCTGCGCTGCATGAACCTGCTCGAGCAACCCGACGAAGGCGACTTGATCGTCCACGGCGAAGCGGTGCAGTTCAAGCAGACCCGCCAGGGTCGCGAGCCGGCCGACTGGAAGCAGGTGGTCCGGATGCGCGCCAAGCTGTCGATGGTATTCCAGAGCTTCAACCTCTGGGCCCACATGACGCTGCTCGAAAACGTCATCGAGGCGCCGATCCATGTGCTCGGCAAGCCGAAGAAAGAAGCCATCGAACAAGGCCGTGCCCTGCTCGAGCGGGTTGGCCTGACCGCCCGGGCCGACGCCTACCCCGCGCAGATGTCCGGCGGACAGCAGCAGCGCGGCGCCATTGCCCGGGCACTGGCCATGGACCCGGAGGTCATGCTGTTCGATGAGCCCACATCGGCGCTGGACCCGGAGCTGGTCGGCGATGTGCTCAAGGTCATGCACGGCCTGGCCGACGAGGGGCGCACCATGGTGGTGGTCACCCATGAGATGGGTTTCGCTCGCGACGTCTCCAGCCAGGTGATCTACCTGCACCAGGGCCTGGTGGAAGAGGCCGGACCGCCCCAGGATGTGCTGGTCAACCCCACCTCGCCGCGGCTCAAGCAGTTCCTGGCGCCGAAGTACTGAGGAATTCCACCATGCTCGACCTACACGGCTATGGGCCCCGGCTACTGGAAGGCGCCGGCGTCACCATCCAGCTAGCACTGCTGTCGCTGATACTGTCCATCGTACTGGGACTGCTCACCGCCAGTGCCAAGATGTCGCGCAGTTGGCTGCTGCACAAGGTTGCCACGCTCTACACCACGGTGATTCGCGGCGTGCCCGACCTGGTGCTGATGATGCTGCTGTTCTTCGGCGGCCAGATGGCATTGAACGTGGTGACCGATATGATCTACGACCGCTTCGGCGTGGACTGGTACGTCAACCTCAACGCCTTCGCCGCCGGTGTACTCACCATCGGTTTCATCTTCGGCGCCTACATGGGCGAGACCTTCCGCGGCGCTTTCATGGCAGTGGACAATGGCCAAATCGAAGCCGGCAAGGCTTACGGCATGAGCCCCTGGCTGGTGTTTCGGCGTATTCGCTTTCCTCTGATGATGCGCCATGCCCTGCCCGGACTCTCCAACAACTGGATGGTCCTGCTCAAGACTACCGCCCTGGTGTCGGTCATCGGCTTGACGGATATGGTGCGGGTGGCCGCCGAAGCCTCCCGCGCCACCCATGAACCCTTTACCTTCCTGCTGCCGGTCGCGGCCGTCTACCTGTTGATCGCCAGCGTCTCGGAGTGGCTGTTCGTCCGACTGCAGAAACGCTACAACGTTGGCTTCGGGGAGCACTGATATGGAATGGTTCAATGCGCTACTCGCCGACAATCGCATCTTCACGCCCAACACCATCGGCTTCTACTGGGAAGGCCTGGTAACCACCACACAGCTGGTGTTCCTGTCGCTGCTGGTGGGGCTGGTGCTCGCCGTGCCGCTGGCCATCGGGCGCAGCTCCCGGCACCGCTGGATCAGCCTGCCGATCTACGTCTATACCTACGTCTTTCGCGGTACGCCGTTGCTGATCCAGCTCTACATCATCTACTACGGCGTCGTCTTCTTCGATGGCATCCAGGAGACCTTCCTCTGGCCGATGCTGAGGGAAGCGTTCTACCCGGCGCTGATCGCCTTCACGCTGAACACCGCGGCCTATACCACCGAGATCTTCCGCGGCGCCATCAAGGCCACGGCCCGGGGCGAGATCGAAGCGGCGCGGGCCTACGGCATGTCGCAGAGCTTGATGATGCGGCGCATCATCCTGCCCAGCGCCTTCCGCCGGGCGCTACCGGCCTATGGCAACGAAGTCATCTTCATGCTCCATGCCAGCGCCATCGCCAGCGTGGTCACGCTGATGGATCTCACCGGCGCAGCCCGCTTCGTCTATGCACGCTTCTACGCACCGTTCGAAGCATTCCTGTTTGCCGCGGCGATCTATCTCTGCCTGACGTTCGCCATTCTGTTCTTCTTCCGCTGGCTGGAAAAACGGCTGCTCGCCCACCTCAGGCCCCAGAGCGGCTAAAGAGGCAACGTCAAACAGGCGTTGGAGAAATCACGCCCGGGGGCTTTCGACCCTGGCGTGGCTGCGCTAAATTCAGGCGCGACGTCACCGTAAAACGGTGCACGAAATGACAACAAGGAAGCCACTATGAAAAAACTGCTGACTGTCTCCATCCTGGGCCTGGCCATGGCCGCCGGCACTGCCCAGGCTCGCGATTACGACCACGTACGCTTCGGCGTCGACATTCCCTACGAGCCAATGGAGTACCGTGACGCCGACGGCGAGCTGACCGGCTTCGACATCGAGCTGGGCAACGCCCTGTGCGCCGAGATCGGTGTGACCTGCGAGTGGATCGAGCAGGAGTGGGACGGCATCATTCCCGGCCTGCTGGCACGCAACTACGACGCCATCATGTCCTCCATGACGATCAACGAAGAGCGTCGCCAGACCGTGCTCTTCTCCGATCCCTACATCACCATCCCCGGAGCCTGGTTCGCCCCCGTCGGCAGCGAGATCGATGAGATCAATGAAGAGAGCCTGACCGAGAAGAGCATTGGCGTGCAGCGTGGCACCACCTTCGACAACTACGTCACCGACAACTACGGCAGCGTAGCCAACGTCAGCCGCTACTCCACCGCCGACGACATGGTGCTTGACCTGCAGTCCCAGCGCCTGGACCTCGTCTTCCTGGAGTTCATCGTCGGCCAGGTCACGCTGCTTGAAAACCACCAAGGCGAGTACCAGGTGGTCGGCGAAATGGTCACCGAGCCCGAGGAGTACTTCGGCGAAGGCTTCGGCATCGCCTTCCGTCAGCGTGACGAGGCACTGGCCGAACGCTTCAACGAAGCACTGGCCACCCTCAAGGAAGACGGCACCTACGACGAAATCTTCGAGCGCTACTTCGGCGACGAGTAAGCCTGCCCTACGCTCCCGGCACCGTCGGGAGCGTCGTCAAGGCCACGCCATCCGCATGGCGTGGCCGCTTGACATGCCCGGCGCGTTCACGCATGTTTTGCAGGTCGCCTTGCAAAGAGCGAGAGGTTCTACCCATGTGCACCAAAGGTTGTTTCGTTGAGAGTTTCTATCTCAGCGAATGGTTCGACGAATAGCCCCCTCCCCCAGCCAGCCTCCTGGCTCGGCACGCCAGTGCCTCGTTTTCTGCCGTCTTCCTCGTGATCCAAGACATGGCCCCGGCTACTCTACTGCCTGCCCATGACTGCGTTACGTCGGTAACGGCTCCGGCCTCACGGCCCAGCACCTTGTAGTGCGTCACTGCCTGACAACAAACACAAGCTGCCTGCGCGCAGATCATGCGCTGATGGCATGTACCAATGGAGAGTCCCATGCGTCATACATCCCTGTTGCTGGCCGCCACCCTGGGCGCCGCCCTGGTTGCCGGCACCGCCCAGGCTCGCGATTACAGCGATATCCGACTCGGCGTCGACCTCCCCTACGAACCGTTCATGTATCGCCAGGCCGATGGCGAGCTGACCGGTTTCGAGATCGAGCTGGGCGAAGCCGTGTGCGCCTATCTCGAAGCCACCTGCACCTGGGTGGAACAGGACTGGGACGGCATCATCCCCGGCCTGCTGGCACGCAACTACGATGCCATCATGTCGTCGATGTCGATCAACGAGGAGCGCGCCCAGCAAGTGCTCTTTTCCGAACCCTACTACACAACGCCCAGCGTCTGGGTCACTGCGCTGGACCGGGAGATCGACATCGACGACCGCGCCAGTCTCGAAGGGCTTGTCGTGGGCGTGCAGCGTGCCACGCTGCAGGACAACTATGTCACCGAACTCTATGGCGACGTGGTGGAAGTGCGTCGCTACACCGGCGGCAGCGAGGTGGTCACCGACATGCGTGCCGGCCGCCTGGACCTGGCCTTCATGGACTATCCGGTGGCGGAGTCCAACATGGCGATTGACACCGACGAGAGCGAGTTCAAGCGTATCAGCGGCTTCATCAAGGAGCCCGCACATATCTTCGGCGAGGGCGTGGGCGTGGCCTTCCGCAAGCGCGACCAGGCACTCGCGGATGACTTCAATGAAGCGCTCACCGCGCTCAAGGAAGATGGCACCTACGACGAGATCATGAATCGGTACTTCAGCTACGATATCAAGCTCTAGGAGCCTCCTTCGACAACGCCTCCGAACGCCGGCCCTGCCGGCGTTCGCTGCTTCCAACACCGCTGAATCAGGACCCTGTATGCTGACCCTGCTGAAGAATGCACGCCTCTTCGCGCCCGAATCCCTGGGGCTCTGCCATCTGCTGATTGCCGATCGGCGCATTGCCGCCATCGTGTCGGCCGATGCCGAACCGCCCGCCGACGGTGGCGCCGTCGAGGTGATCGATCTGGAAGGCCGCCGGGTCATACCCGGCCTGGTCGACCCGCTGGTGCACTTCATCGGCGGCGGCGGCGAAGGTGGCTTCGGCACCCGTACCGCCGAACTCACTCTGGAAGACGCCCTGGCATCAGGCACCACCACCCTGGTCGGCGCGCTGGGTACCGATGCTCTGACCCGCACGCCGGCTAACCTCCTGGGCAAGGCCCGGGAGCTGGCTGCCGGCGGCCTGACCACCTACTGCTATACCGGTTCCTACCAGTTGCCGCCGGTGACGCTCACCGGCTCGGTGGGCAGCGATATCCTCTTCGTTCCGGAATTCATCGGGCTGGGGGAAGTGGCCATCAGTGATCACCGTGGCTCCCAGCCCAGTGCCTTCGAGCTTGCCCGGCTCGCCTCGGAGGCCCGCACCGCCGGCATGCTGGCCGGCAAGTCGGGCATCGTCTTCATTCACACCGGCGATGCCCCCACCTACCTCGAACCACTAAGGGAGGCCGCCCGCTCCAGCGCCATTCCCGTTGCCCAGTTCCTGCCCACCCATATCAACCGCACCCCCGCGCTGTTCGAGGACGGCCTGCGCTTCGCCCGCGAGGGGGGCCGTATCGACTTCACCACCAGCACCACGCCGGAACTGCTGGCCGGTGGCGAAGTCCCGGCAGCCGACGCCGTGGCCCGGGCGTTCGAAGCGCGTGTGGAACCCACAAGGATCACCCTCTCCTCGGATGCCAACGCATCGCTGCCCCAGTTCGACGAGGCCCGCCGCTTCGTCGGGCTCAGGGCCGGCCGCC
The DNA here is from genome assembly GCF_000568385.1 of Halomonas sp. BC04. Classification (NCBI taxonomy): domain Bacteria; kingdom Pseudomonadati; phylum Pseudomonadota; class Gammaproteobacteria; order Oceanospirillales; family Halomonadaceae; genus Halomonas; species Halomonas sp. BC04. Next base: position 1,115 of record NZ_AZQX01000042.1, on the reverse strand, counting down.
TGAAGAGCCTCTTCGAGGTGCTGGGCCAGTGCGTCAACGACCACGGCATCCCCCTGGAGCGCGCCATCGGCGTCGCCAGCACCCATGCCGCCGATGCGCTCAAGCTCCCTCAAAAGGGGCGACTGGAAGCGGGTCGAGATGCCGACCTGCTGGTGCTGGCCGAAGACGAATGGGCAATCGATGAAGTGTGGGCAATGGGTCGGCGGGTCTTCCAGCAGCACTGATCAACAGCGACGGTGAGCGCCGGCCACATGGCTGTCGTTGCTCGGTTTGTCCGGTGCCTTCCCCGGCCACGACTGCGACAGCTCCTGCAGGATGCCGCAGTGGCTGGAATCGCTCTCGCCATTGCAGCGCGAACGCAGGGTGGCCAGGGCCTCGCGCAGGGCCTGCAGCTGCTCGATACGGGCCTCGACGTGGGCCAGATGCTCGTCGATCAGACCGTTCACCGCATTGCAGGGCTGACGGGGGTGGTCGTGGTAGTCGAGCAGGGTGCGGATCTCGTCCAGCGTCATGTCCAACGTGCGACAGTGACGGATGAAGCGCAGTCGCTCGGCATGGGGCTCGGCATAGAGCCGATAGTTGCCGCTGCTTCGGGCGGGCTCGGGCAGCAGCCCCTCCCGCTCGTAATAGCGGATGGTCTCCACCGGGCAGCCCGTACGGGTGGAAAGTTCGCCGATCTTCACGGTCACCTCGCAATTCGCTTGACCCTATAGTGGCTACAGGGTGTGTCATTACCATAGTCGATGACACGGAGCCCCACCATGACCGAACGTACCTGCTGCTCGAGCGGCCTACCAGCCGAGACTACCCGTTCCCCGAGCAGGCGGAGCGATTCGCCCCCGGGCACGCAGGCGCTGCGCCTGCATATCGAGGCGATGGACTGCCCCACCGAGGAGGCGCTGCTGCGCCGGGCGCTGGAAGATACACCGGGCATCGAGCGGCTCGACTTCGACCTGGTCGGCCGGGTACTGACGGTGCACCACCGCCAGGCAGAAGAAGAGACCATAAGACGACGTATAGCCGCCACCGGCATGGCGGCGCAGCCCCAGGACCCGGCTCAGCGCACGCCCGCCGCCAGTGACCGGGAGAGCTGGTGGAAGCTCGGCCTGGCTGCG
>NZ_AZQX01000041.1:0-18872 GCF_000568385.1 Halomonas sp. BC04 | reverse complement strand
GACCGGTCCGCACGCCGAAACCGCTGGCACCCCGGGCATGGTGGGCGGCGTCGGCGGCGGCGATCAGCAGCTTCGAGGGCATGCAGCCCACCCGGGCACAGGTGGTCCCGAACGCACCTCCTTCGATCAGCACGACGTCATCGGCATGTTTGCGGGCAGCGTGCCAGGCACTCAGGCCGGCACTGCCGGCCCCGATAATCGCGACATTGGCTTCACGTTCTTGCATCACTGTCTCCCTTGAACAGAGGCGCCGAAGGGGCGTGCCGTTCGACTCACTTCGTCTTAGCGTAGAACAGGACGTGTGCCTGTGGGCCGACCAAACCTTCGGCATTGCTCAATGCTTTCTGCTATTATTTGCCCTTCGCTTACCACTCCCACGGCCCTTACCACGCGGCTCTCGCCTTCGTTCGCTCGTTACCCAGGCCCCCACCCATTTTTGCAGGATGATTTTCGTGTCCGATTTCGCTCCCGACTCCGACTCTCCTGGCGAGGGTGCCTTCGCGTCCCTATCGCTCTCGCCGGCGTTGCTCGGTAACCTGGACTCCCTTGGCTATCTCGCCATGACGCCGATCCAGGCCGCCAGCCTGCCGGCGATGCTGGCGGGGCGAGATGTGGTCGCCCAGGCGAAGACCGGCTCGGGCAAGACGGCGGCCTTCGGCCTGGGTCTGCTCTCGCGGCTTTCGGTATCGAGCTTCAGCGTCCAGGCGTTGGTGCTGTGCCCCACTCGGGAGCTGGCCGATCAGGTGGCCGGTGAGATCCGCCGGCTGGCGCGTGGGCTACCCAATGTCAAGGTGCTGACCCTGTGCGGCGGGGCGCCCCTGGGGCCGCAGCTCAATTCGCTTTCCCATGGGGCCCATGTCGTGGTCGGCACGCCGGGACGGATCGAGGAGCATCTGCGCAAGGGTTCGCTGAGCCTGGCGTCACTGGAGACCCTGGTGCTCGACGAAGCCGATCGCATGCTCGACATGGGCTTTCAGCCGGCGCTGGAGGCGATCATCGGTGAGACGCCGGCGAGCCGGCAGACGCTGATGTTCAGCGCCACCGGCCTGCAGGGAGCTGGTGCGGAGGGCATTCGTGCCATCGCCGAGGGCTTCCTGCGTGACCCGGTTAGCGTGGCGGTCAGCGAGACCCATGACGAGACCAGCATTCGCGAGCATTTCTACCGGCTGGGGGACGAGTCGGAGCGTTTCGAGGCGCTGCGCCTGCTGCTGTTGCATCACCGGCCCCAATCCTCCGTGGTGTTCTGCAATACCAAGCGAGAGACCGACGAGGTGGCGGATGCCCTGGACCAGGCCGGCTTCAGCGCCCTGGCGCTACATGGTGACCTGGAACAGCGCGACCGCGATCGTCTGCTGATACTATTCGCCAACAAGAGCGCGTCCATACTGGTGGCCACCGACGTGGCGGCCCGAGGACTGGATATCGACGCCCTGGATGCGGTATTCAATTACCGTATCGCCCGCGAACTCGAGGTGCATGTGCACCGGGTCGGACGTACCGGCAGGGCGGGCAGCTCCGGTGTGGCCTGCACGTTGGTCAGCGGGCAGGAGGCCTACCGCCTGGAGCGGCTCGGCGAGTTTCTCGGCCAACAGCTGGTGACGGAGACGCTGCCATCCCGCCGTGTCCTGTCGGATGAACCCATGGCGCCGCCCATGGCCACGCTGCAGCTCGATGGCGGCAAGAAGCAGAAGGTGCGCCCGGGCGATATCCTGGGTGCCCTGACCGGTGATGGCGGTATCCGGGGTGAGCAGGTTGGCAAGATCAAGGTGCTGGAGCGCAGCGCCTATGTGGCCGTGCAGCGTGAGGTCGCCAAGGCGGCGCTTGCGCAGTTGAGCGCGGGAAAACTCAAGGGGCGTTCGTTTCGCGCCCGGCGCGTCAGCCGCTGACATGCAGCAGGGCGATACGCTCGTAAGGCGATATGCCAAAGTGGTGATATGAAAATACCCAAGCGATTACAACCGCTGGTTGAAGACGGCATGGTCGACGAAGTCGTCGCCCAGCTGATGAGTGGCAAGGAAGCGCAGGTCTATGTGGTGCGGGCCGGCGGTGAGCTCCGCTGCGCCAAGGTCTTCAAGGAGGCCAAGCAGCGCAGCTTCAAGCAGGCCGTGCAGTACCAGGAAGGCCGCAAGGTGCGCAACAGTCGCCAGGGCCGCGCCATGGCCAAGAAGTCCCGCTATGGACAGAAGGAGCAGGAGCAGGCCTGGCTGAATGCCGAGGTGGATGCACTCTACCGGCTCGCCGCGGCGGAGGTGCGGGTGCCCAAGCCCTTCGGCTTCGTCGACGGCGTGCTGCTGATGGAGATGATCACCGACGCCGAGGGCTTTGCCGCGCCGCGCCTGGACGACGTCACCCTCACCGCCGAGCAGGCTCGCGTGTATTACGCCAAGGTCATCGGCGACGTGGTGCGCATGCTGTGTGCCGGCCTGATTCATGGCGATCTTTCCGAGTTCAACGTGCTGCTGGCCCCCGATGGTCCGGTGATCATCGACCTGCCCCAGGCGGTGGATGCCGCCGGCAACAACAGTGCGGAGATGATGCTGGAGCGCGACGTCAACAACATGCGCGCCTATTTCGGACGCTATGCGCCGGAACTCCTCAAGACAGACTACGGCAAGGAGATCTGGGCACTCTATGAAGCGGGGGAGCTGCATCCGGACAGCAAGCTGACGGGGTGCTTTGCCTACGACACCACGGCGGTGGATGTCGACGACCTGCTGGCGGTCATCGAGGATGCCCGGGAAGAGCAGGACGAGCACCTGGCCATGTTGGCCCGCAACGAGCAGGGTGACGAGGAAGATTAACCCTCAACCCGCATGAACCAGGCCCGGGCGATAGCCGCCCGGGCTGGACCGCTGAATTATCCTCGAATCAAGCCACACCCAAGACTTCAAGCCACGCTCAGGATTTCGCATTGTGCTTCGGCTTGTTCTTCTGCTTGGCCGAGGCGATTTTCTCCAGCTCCTGCTCATCCATCGATTCGTACATCTGCCTGGCGGCGCCATCGAGTTCACTGGCCTTCTTTTCCCCTCGTTTTGCGGAAAGGGCGGCGCCGGCGGCCATCTGCTGTGCCTGGGACTTGGCTGGCATGCTTCTCTCCCATGAATCCATTCGCTCCTTGCACCTTAGAAGGATAATGTCAGGGCGACCATTGGCAGCGTGTAACCCAATGCTTCGTAATGATGAGAAGAGCAGTTTTGGCGCTTGAAAAATGCCACTCTTGTTTTTTTACACTGTTTCCATTTCACATTTGAAAGGCTTGGTTGGATTATTAAAACATTCGTTAAAACCGATGGTTACAGGCATTGTTTGACGCCCTGGCTGGCGCATGATATTGGGGAAGAGTGCCCCGCGACAACACACGCGACAACAATACGATTTCGGTCCGGTTGAAGAGAGCAACCCCCTTTTTGCTATGCAATCTCTAATATATATGGATCGAATTCGCCTGCTGATCATGCACAGGAGAACGGATTTCTCATGCAGCAGCTCCCCTCTCAATTGCAGCCCCCCACTGTAGCCGCTCCGGCCTGTCACGATGAGCTCACCGGCCTGACGACTCGCAAGGTCGGTGAACAGCAGCTGGCCGCGCAGGTTGACGCCGCCGCGGAAGGCGACATGGTGGCGGTGTTGCATATCGATGTGGACCAGCTCAAGGAGATCAACTATTCGCTGGGCATGGAAATGGGTGATATCTACCTGCAGCGGATCGCCCAGCGTGTCCGGCGCTGCCTGGTCGATGACGAGGTCGTCAGCCGGCTCGGGAGCGACGAGATACTGGTTGTGGTGCCTGGGGTTCGGCGACCAGAAGAGGTTGCCGCTGTGGTCGAGCGTCTGCTCGACCGGGTCGGGCAGCCCATCGAGCTGGCTGGGCAGCGGTACCCGCCAGTTGCTGCATCGGTGCCAGCCTCTTTCCCGAACACGGCCGCACGGTCAATGAACTGATGCGTCATGCCAATCTGGCCCGGTGTCAGGCACAGCGTCTCGGCAGGCGCCGATACCAGCTCTTCACGCCCGCTCTGCTCGATGATGGCCTCGACTACTGTGCCCTGCGCACGGCGTTTCAAGGGGCAATGAATCGGGGTGAACTGGAGCTGCTCTACCGTCCCATGCTCTGTGCGCGAAGCGGCCAGGTAGTGGCGGTCTCGGCACAGCCCCGCTGGTGCTCGGCCCGCTTCGGGGTACTGGAGTCGGGGCGCTGGATGGGGGCGGCCGTAGACGATGGCCAGCTAGCCGAGGTCTGCCAGTGGGTTCTGGAGAATGCCTGCCAGCACGCCAGGTCCTGGTTCGAAGTGGGAGTCGGCCTTCGGGTGGTGGTGCATGTCTCGATAGAAGGCCTGCTCGAAGGTGACTTTCCCAGCCGTGTCGATGTGGCGCTCGCCAGCAGCGACCTGCCTGCCGGGCTGTTGGAGATAGAGGTGAAGGAGAGTGGCCTCATGCAAGACATCCACCGTGCCGCCGGCGTATTCGAACAGCTCGAGGCCAAGGGGGTGCGGCTGTCCGTGGATGGCTTTGGCAGCGGCTGCTCGATCCTTGGACACTTGAGTCGTCTACCCGTCGGGACGCTTAAGCTCAGTGAGCTGTTCATTCGCGAATGCCACGACAACCCGCGCCACCAGGCGATCATCCGTTCTGTCATCGACATGGCCCACGCACTGGACATCGAGGTCGTGGCCAATGGTATCAGTACCCGCCAGCAGGCGGATTTCCTGCGCCAGCAGGGCTGTGACCTGCTGCAGGGAAGCCTGTGGGCGCGCATGGAGTACCTCGACCCAACACTCGATGGGCCGTGAATCGAAGAACCGAAGGTCGCGCACAGAGCCGCCACCGACGACAGCGACTTGTGCTGCCGTGGCTCGCCCTTTGGGTTGCGAAAGGGCGTGTTTCGGCCGACCATGCTAGGCTTCGTTTCCGCAGGAGCCGACGATGCCCATCGTGACCATTCAGCAGTTTCCCCGTGACCTGGCGCAGAAGCGCGAGCTGGCACGCCGTATCACCGAGGCTTTCACCGAAGTCTATGGCGTGAAGCCGGAAAGCGTTCAGCTCTTCTTCAGCGAGGTGGACGGCCAGAGCTGGGCGAAGGGTGGCGTGATGGGGTGCGACAGCACTCCCGGCTGAGCTCTATACACCTACACCGACACCATGACCGGATACAGGTGATACGCACCATGATCAGGCAAGAACAGAGAGAGTGGATCCAGGGGCACCTGGAAGAGATAGTCACGGCAGTCCTCACTGCCTTCTTCACGGCACTGATGTTTCGTGTTGGCCTGGGGATGCTGTTTTCTATCGTCACCGGACTGGCCCTGGCCTATGGCATTCGTCTCATTGCCATGCGCCGGTTAGTGGCGTCGATTCGGCGCCGCATTCCCTGGCTGAGGGGGCCGACGAGCCCAGCCTGAGCAGGGAAGTGAGATTGCCGGGAAGGTCGGCAGGCAAGCGGTGGTGGCGGTGGCAGCGAGATTTGTCGACACTGGAGTGCAGACAGCCCAAGGAGACAAAGATGAAGCTGCAGCATGCCACCTGGCAGGAAGTCGAGCACTACCTGGAACGCGCCACCGGCATCATTATCCCCATCGGCTCCACCGAGCAGCATGGCCCCAACGGCCTGCTCGGCACTGATGTCATCTGCCCCGAATCCGTTGCCTGGGAGCTGGGCGAGCGCCATGATGTGCTGGTGGGGCCTACCCAGAGCCTGGGCATGGCGCAGCACCACCTCGCCTTTCCCGGCAGCATCAGCCTGCGTCCCAGCACCCTGATCGCGGTGCTGCACGACACCGTGACATCCCTCGCGCGTCACGGCTTCACCCATGTGTTCTTTCTCAACGGCCATGGCGGCAATATTGCCACCGTTAACGCGGCCTTCGCCGAGATCTACTCCGAGCGCAGCCTGCGCAGCGATGGCCAGTCGTCGAGTGCGCTGCATCTTACCTTGAGCAACTGGTTCGCCGGCCCGCGTGTGCGTGAGCTGGCCCAGTCGCTCTACGGCGATTCGGAAGGGGGGCACGCCACGGCGTCAGAGGTGTCGCTCTCCTGGTTCGCTCGCCCCGAGGCGATCAAGGATGTGGCGATGTCGCCCCGTATCGCGCCCTCGGGCAGCGCCCAGTGCGACGCCGACGAGTTTCGTCGTCGCTTTCCCGATGGTCGCATGGGCTCGGACCCGTCGCTGTCGCGGGTCGAGCACGGCGAGCGCTTTCAGGCTGCGGCAGTCGAGGATACCTGGGACGCGTATCGGGCCTTCCTTGGCGACGGCCAGTAGTCGAGCCCTTTGCCTGTTTCCAATGTTGCTCCTGCAAAGGTCGTTCTGCTGCGCAGGAGCAGCGTGCGCGGGGGAGTGGTGCCGAGCCGGGCGACCTTGCAAAGGGGGGCACTCGTTGCCATGGTCATGGTGACATTCATGATCAGGTTCTGTCATGAGAGGATGGAAACAGCGGACGTCATCGAAGGAGAGTCCCGGTAGAGGCCCCAGTGAGTCTCGCCGCTATCCGCGCTCTCCTCTCGACCTGGATTCGGGACCCGGCGACGGCAGAGCACAGCATCCACAGCGCCCGCAGTGGGTACTGTTCCTCTGGTTTGCGATCGGTATCCTGCTGATCTTCCATTTCATCGATGCGACCGAGCAGCAGGCACAGGTCGAGCTGAGCTATTCCGAGTTCATCGAGGCCGTCGACCAGGGCCATGTGGAGGAGGTGACGCTGCGTGGCCAGTCGATCGAGGGGCTCTTCACCGAAGCGGGCCAGGAAGCCCAGGAGGCCGAGGGGGTGGAAACCTTCGAAACCATTCGTCCGGATGTGGAGGGCGAGCGGCTGCTCGAGCGCCTGGAGGCCAATCAGGTACACATAGCCGCCAGGCCGGTGGACCCGCCCTGGTGGCAGCGCATTCTGGTGGGGGCGCTGCCGTGGATCCTGATCCTGGGCCTGCTGTTCTGGTTCTGGGGCCGAATGCAGCAGCGCACCATGTCGGGGGGCGGTTTCTTCAGCATGGGCAAGTCGGGGGCTCGCCAGGTTCGAAGCGAGGAGAGCCGGGTGAGGCTGGCCGATGTGGCCGGCTCGGAGAACGCCAAGCGGGAGGTGATGGAAGTGGTCGACTTCCTCAAGGAGCCGACCCGCTTTCTCGATCTGGGGGCGAAGATCCCTCGGGGCATCCTGATGATGGGCCCCCCCGGTACCGGCAAGACGCTCATGGCGCGCGCCGTTGCCGGAGAAGCCGAGGTTCCCTTCTTCAGCATCAGCGGGTCGGAGTTCATCGAGATGTTCGTCGGCGTGGGGGCTTCTCGCGTGCGTGACCTGTTCAAGCAGGCCAAGGAGCAGGCGCCGGCGGTGATCTTCATCGACGAGCTCGACTCGATCGGCCGCTCCCGCGGCGCCGGCATGGGCGGCGGGCACGACGAGCGTGAGCAGACACTGAACCAGATTCTCGCGGAGATGGACGGTTTCGAGGTGGAGGAGTCCGTGGTGGTGCTGGCCGCCACCAACCGGCCGGACGTGCTGGACTCGGCACTGTTGAGGCCGGGTCGCTTCGATCGCAAGATCACCCTGGAGAATCCTCATCGCGATGCACGGCAGCGCATCCTCGAGGTGCACACCCGGGAGATGCCGCTGGCCGAGGATGTCGATCTCGAACGGCTGGCCGAGATCACCATCGGTTTCTCCGGTGCCGACCTGGCCAACCTGTCCAACGAAGCCGCCCTGCTGGCGGGCCGGCGTGAACAGCAGGAGGTGGATTGGGCCTGCTTCACCGACGCGCGTGATCGCCTGTTGTTGGGCGAGACCAAGGATACCGGGCTGTCCGAGGAGGAGCGGCGCATCGTCGCCTATCATGAAGCGGGGCATGCGCTGCTGGCGTACCTGCTGCCCAAGGCCGACCCACTGGAAAAGGTCACCGTGCTGCCCCGCGGCCGTGCGCTGGGGGTGACCGCCCAGGTGCCGAATGAGGAGCGCTACAACCAGGGCGAGGCCTACCTGCGTGATCGTATTACCGTGATGTTCGGTGGCCGTCTGGCCGAATCCATCGTCTTCGATGAGGTCAGCAGCGGTGCGGAGAACGACCTGGAGCAGGCGACCCGGCTCGCACGCAGGATGGTGGGGCGCTGGGGCATGAGCGAGCGTATCGGTCCGGTGATGTTTTCCGAGAGCCAGGAGCATGTCTTTCTCGGCAAGGAAATGGCCCAGTCCCGTGAGCACAGCGAGGCCATGGCAGGCCTGGTCGACGAGGAGATCCAGCGATTGCTGATCGAGCTGGAGGCCCACGGCCGCCGCCTTCTGGAACGTTACCGCGAGGCGCTGGATGCGCTGGCACAGGCGCTGGAGAAGCGTGAAACACTGGACGCCGACGAGATCCGCGAGGTGCTCGACGGCCTGGTGCCTGGCGGGCAGGGAGGCTAGCGAATGCTGCGTATCCTCGTTTCCCTCGCGGCGATCTATGCCATCGTGGTGGCGCTGGCCTGGTTCTTCCAGGACCGCCTGCTCTACCTGCCGCACATGGGGCGGGAACACGTGGGAACGCCGGCGGACCGTGGCATGGCGTGGGAGCAGGTCGATCTCGAGACAGAGGATGGGCTGACGCTGGATGCCTGGTGGATACCGGCCGATGAACCACGCGGCAGCCTGCTGTTCTTTCACGGCAATGCCGGCAATATCTCCCATCGCCTGGATTCGATTCGCCAGTTCAACCGGCTTGGCCTGTCGGTGCTGATCGTCGACTATCGGGGCTATGGCCGCAGCGAGGGCAGCCCATCGGAAGCCGGAACGGCCAGGGATGCCCGGGCCAGCTGGCGTTGGCTGGTCGAGGAGGCCGAGGTCCCGGCCGAGGAGATCGTGTTTTTCGGGCGTTCACTGGGGGCTGCCGTAGCGGCGGAGCTGGCCGCAGGGCTGGCGCCAGACGTAAGCCCGGCTGCGGTAATCCTGGAGTCGCCCTTCCGTTCGGTGCCGGCGCTGGGCCAGAGTCTCTACCCCTTCCTGCCGGTACGCTGGTTGGCGAACCTGGATTACGACACCGAAGCCTACGTGACCCGGTTCACGGCGCCGCTGCTGGTGATCCACAGCCGCGAGGACGAGATCATCCCCTTCTCCCAGGGCGAGGCGGTCTTCGAGGCCGCCAGTGAGCCCAAGGAGATGCTGGTGATTCGAGGTGGCCACAACACCGGCTTCCTCGACAGCGAACCCGAGTATTCGGATGGCATCGACGCCTTCCTGGAGGAGCTGGCCGGCCTGCGCCGGAACTGACCGGTCGCTTCACGTCTGGCCGGCGTCAGCGCTGATCCGTTTCAACCGTTCGTTTCAACCGTTCGTTTCAACTTCGGCGTTATGGAACACGTTCTGCACGTCATCCAGGTCGTTGAGGGTGTCGAGCAGCTTGTCGAACATGGCGACGTCGTCGCCTTCGACCGGGGTCGTGGTCTGGGGCACGAACTGGATCTCGTCGATTTCGAAGTCGATCTCACCGAAGGCATCGAGCAGGGCCTGCTTGGCCTTGGCATATTCGGTATGCGGTGCAAAGACGGTGATCTGGCCATCCTCGCTTTCGATATCGGTGACATCCACGTCGGCTTCCATCAGCGCCTCGAGGGTGGCTTCCTCGTCGTCGCCGCTGAAGGCGAGGATCGCGCAGTGGTCGAACATGTGGCTCACGGTGCCGGGGGTGCCGAGCTTGCTCTTGGCCTTGTTGAAGCAGGCACGAACGTCGCCGAAGGTGCGGTTCGGGTTGTCGGTCAGGCACTCGACGATGACCATGCAGTTGCCCGGGCCGAAACCCTCATAGCGTGCCGGCGAGAAGTCCTCGCCTCCCACGCCGCTGGCCTTGTCCAGCGCCTTGTCGATCACATGCGACGGCACCTGATCCTTCTTGGCGCGTTCGAGCAGGCCGCGCAGGCTCAGGTTGGCGGAGGGATCGACGCCCCCGGCCTTGGCGACCACGTAGATCTCACGCCCGTATTTGCTGTACACCTTGGTCTTGGCGGCGGCCGTCTTGGCCATGGATTCCTTGCGGTTCTGAAAGGCCCTGCCCATAGCGTTGTCCCATTGCATCTGACATGAAGCGGAATTCTACGAAACCGTACCGGCAGGGAACAGCGTTATTTCACCGGAAGCGGGGTGGCATGATGCGAGTCATGGCTACACTGTCGGGGTAAGACGCATCCCCTCTGCCTGGAGCCAATCGCCCATGGATCATCACCAGTACCGTCATGCCTTGGCTGCCCACCTGCAGGCTACCGAGCTGGCCTTCTCCGATGCCGAATACGATGCGCGACAGGCGCGAGTCCGAGCTGAGATGGCGGACCGCGGCCTGGATGCTCTGCTGGTCACCGACCCCGCCGATATCTACTACCTCACCGGTTACAACACCTTCGAGGTGTCGGTGCACACCTGCCTGGTATTTTCGGCGGATCGCCTGGTGCTGCAGGTGCCCTCCATCGAGACGGGCCCGGCGGTGGTCACGGCACGGGTCGACGAGCTGCTGGGTTATCGCTGGGAGGGTATCGAGGAGGTGCTCGAGCCATTGGCCGAGACGCTGTCGGGTTTTTCGGCTATCGGCTGGATCCCTTCAGCCCCACCCTGCGCCACGGCATCATCGGCCCGCTGCAGCAGCGCCTGGGGGCCGGGCACTTTCGGGATGGCGGCGGCGAGTTGCTGGACCGCATCCGCATCGTCAAGAGCGAAGCGGAACTGGCCTGTCTGCGAGAGAGTGCGCGGATCACTTCACGCGGGCTGGCTGCCGCCATCGAGGTCATCGCCCCGGGCATGACCGATAACGATGTGGCGGCCGAAGGCGCCAGGGCGATGCTGGCGGCGGGCAGTGAATTCATGAGCATGCAGCCCATCGTCACTACGGGACGGCGCATCAGCGTGATCCACATGAACCACCAGCGTCACCGGATCGAATCGGACGAACCGGTGTTTCTTGAATTCGGCTCCTCATTCCGTCGTTACACGGCGCCGATGATGCGAACGGCGGTGGCAGGACGGGCCAGCGGCGAGATGCAGGCCCTGCGCGATGTCTGCCGCGCGCTGTTCGAGGCGCTGAGTGGGGCCATGCACCCGGGCAACACCTTTGACGATGCCGCCCGTGCCGCCGAGTCGGTGTTGGCACCCCACGTTGACCGGGTGTTCTTCTCGGGTGTGTTCGGTTATGCGGTAGGGGCCCAGTTTCCGCCAAGCTGGGTCGAGGGCAGCGGCTATATCGCCCGTGGCCAACAGCGGGAGTTCGAGGCTGGCATGGTCTTCCACTTGCCGCTCTGCCTGCGAGTGCCGGGGGAGTGGGGTGTCGGTATCAGCGATACCGTTCAGGTGACGCCCAAGGGGGGCGTGCCGATCACCGATAACGATTGGCAGCTCAGGGAGCGTTCGGGGAGCTGAGGCAATTGAGCGCGAGGCGAAGGCGCATTCATCCTGCCTTCCGACAGGCCAGGCTATGGGCATGACGCTGTTTCTGGTCGTGGTGACAACGTCGGTGAGCGTGCTGGCCTGGATGTGGCCGCGACTTTTCGATGCGCTGATCTATTGGCCGCCGGGCGTGACGCGCGGGCAGTGGTGGCGGCTGCTCAGCCATGGCTTCATCCACGCCGACACCACCCATCTGCTCTTCAACATGATCACCCTCTACTTCTTCGGCACCGTGATGGAGCTGGTACTCACCCCGCACATCGGTTCGGCGGGTTTCATCCTGTTCTATCTCTCCGGGCTATTGGTGGCCATCCTGCCGACCCACCTGCGCCATCGGCACGACACGCGCTTTTACAGCCTGGGGGCGTCGGGGGCGGTATCGGCAATGCTGTTCGCCTATATCCTGCTGCGGCCCTGGTCGCTGCTGTTCGTCTTCTTCGTCCCGGTTCCGGCCATCGTCTTTGCCGTTCTCTATGTCATCTATTCGTTTCGTGCCCAGCGACGCGGTGGCGACAATATCAATCACAGCGCCCACCTCTGGGGGGGCGGCTGGGGAATTGCCTTCATGCTTCTCCTGATGGGGCTCACGGAGATGGAGAGCGTGGGCTGATCCGCCCTGTCGGGCGTTAGCCGGCCATGCCAATCCCCGTCACTGTTCGCCACTGCCCAATTGGGTGATCTGGCTATACTGGGCAGTAAGGCAAGGGAGAGTTCTCTCCTGTGCCCGGTTGCGGCGCCCGCAGGTGCTGCTCACGTTTCTGCTCCAGGAGGGTGTCATGACATTGACCGTTACTGCCGACTACAGGGACCTGATGAAGGCCACCAACGCCTACGACGAGCTGGTATCCGAGGGCTTTCCGCGCGAGAAGCTCTATTTCGACAGGGAGACGCACCAAGTCAAGGTCATCGTGCCCGATACCTCCCGGCCGGAAGCGGAGGAGATTCTGAGACGCATGAGCCTGTCGAACTCTGGGCGCGCCCCTTCGAAGAGGGCTAGGAGCCGGACAGGCTTCTGGAGCCGTCAGGCTGTCTGATGTTTCGCGATGGAAGCCATGGCCTGATCGTCGAGCCTGTTGGCGCGCCGATAGGCCTCGCGGTTACTGACGCGCTCCCAGTAGTCGACGAAAGCGGGGCATGACTCCAGCTGCCGAACTGCATGCCCCAGCCGATATGTGAGCCCAGGTAGACGTCGGCTGCCGAGAAGTGTGCCCCGGCAATGTACTCGCTGACGCTGACCGCCTGTTCCAGCGTCTCGAGTACCGTTTCGATACTGCCGTAACCCACCCGGGCCTGCTGCTCGATATTGGGTTCCATGCCGAGGTCCCGATCAGTCACGGCAGCTTCCAGCGGCCCGGCCGCAAAGAACAGCCAACGGTAGTAGGCACCTCGTGAGGCAAGGGGAGGAGCGAGATCGGCCTCCGGGAAAGCATCCGCCAGGTAGGCGCAGATGGCAGCGCACTCCGTCACGATGGTAGTGCCGTGGCGTATGGCCGGCACCTTGCCCATCGGGTTGATGGTCAGGAACTCTGCAGATTTCATGGCCGGCCCGTAGCCGATGACTTCGGTACGATAGGGCGTGCCGATCTCTTCCAGCATCCAGCGGGCAATACGTCCCCGGGACATGGGATTGGAATAAAGTACGAGTGAATCAGGCATGAGGAGTCCCTCCATGGATTGCCATGAAGATAGCATCTCCCCGAGCCAACGTTGCCCATCCGTTAAACGGTGGCGAGATGGGAAAAGTCTGTGGCGGGCGGCGTCAGTCGGGGTCCAGCAGCCGGGGTCCTGAGCCTTCTTCGGCTAGCTCATCTTCCGGATTGCGCAGCGGACAATCATTCATCGATAGGCAGCCACAGCCGATGCAGTGATCGAGCTGGTCTCGCAGCCGGGTCAGCCGGGTAATGCGTTCGTCCAGGGCATGACGCCACTTGGCCGACAGAGGCCGCCAGTCGGCGGCGGTGGGGGCGCGTGAGGCAGGCAGGGTATCGAAGGCCTGGCGTATCTCGGCCAGCGAGATTCCGGTGCGCTGGGCGACCTTGATGATTGCCACCCGCCGCAGTACATCGCGACTGAATCGCCTCTGGTTACCGGCATTACGGCGACTGCTGATCAGGCCCTTGGCTTCATAGAAGTGGATGGCCGAGACCGCCAGGCCACTGCGTTCCGCTACCTCACCAACGCTGAGTTCCCGGTGCAGGTGTGACTGCATTGCTGTTTCTCCGGTCATTGTCTGGCCGTTTGTTTGGTCCTGTTTTAGCGATTGGTCCAGCCATTGTCCTGGTTACTGAAAAAGCTTGCTCATTGCTTTAATTTTGTACTGTTCAAGCTGCTGTATCGCCCCTGGTTTTAACCTGGCGTGTTGGCGATGGCAAGAAGGTCGCCTCATGCCTTCTACCACGATCGTGGTGAACTACAACGGTCGTGGCCAAGCAACAAGGCGATAAAGGGTAAATGGTACTTGGCATCAAGCTTCGTGATGGATGCCATGACGATTATTGATTTCCCATTCGGTGGAGCGACCACTACTTTGAGTTTTTCTAAAATGGCTCTACGGCTTTCCATGATGGGATAAAGCCAAAGTATGATGAGCTCCCATTGTTATCTTTTTGCCTTGACCTCCACTTAGCTTGAGGTTTTAACCTGCAGGCTGACCC
This sequence comes from Halomonas sp. BC04, assembly GCF_000568385.1. NCBI lineage: Bacteria > Pseudomonadati > Pseudomonadota > Gammaproteobacteria > Oceanospirillales > Halomonadaceae > Halomonas > Halomonas sp. BC04. The sequence goes on along the minus strand of NZ_AZQX01000041.1, from coordinate 4,840 downwards.
GGGCCGAGCCCAGAGCTCGGCCCGCTGACGCTCTGCTGATGGATGATGTCATGTTCCGTTTCTTTGAAACCCTGGTGAACCCTTACCCGGCGGGTAAGCCCGAGACGCCCCCGAAGGGGCTCCTGGCGTTCATTCTGTATTTTTCGCGGCCGGTGCTGCCATTGTTGATCCTGATGTCGCTGCTCACGGCAATGGTATCGGCTGCCGAGGTGCTGTTTTTCAGCTATCTCGGTGAGCTGGTGGATTGGCTGTCGGGTGCCGAGCGTGAAGGGTTCTTCGCCGAATACGGCTGGCGTCTGGGAGGCATGGCGGCAATCGTGGTGGTCGGGCTGCCACTGCTGGTAATGCTGCAGTCCCTGCTGACGCATCAGGCGGTCTTCGGCAACTATCCGATGATCGGCCGCTGGCTGGCGCATCGCCACATGCTCGGGCAAAGCATGGCGTTCTACCAGGATGAGTTCGCCGGGCGAGTCTCACAAAAGGTGATGCAGACGGCGCTCGCCATCCGCGAGACGGTAATGAAGCTGCTGGGCCTGCTGGTCTATGTGGTCGTCTACTTCGGCGGTGCGATGCTGCTCATGGGCATTGCCGAACCCTGGCTGATGCTGCCGCTGGTGATCTGGCTGGCGGGATACATCGCGATCATGTGGGTATTCGTGCCGCGGCTGCGCCGGGTCTCCATGGAGCAGGCCGATGCCCGCGCTCGCATGACCGGCCGCATCGTCGACAGTTACAGCAACATACAGACCATCAAGCTGTTCGCCGACACCCGGCGCGAGCAGGAGTACGCCCGCGATGCCATGGAGGGCTTCATGGTCACGGTTCATCGCCAGATGCGCCTGGCAACGTTGCTCTCGGTAAGCCTGACGCTGCTCAACTCGCTGCTGCTGACGAGTGTCGCGGCCATGGCCATTGGTGCCTGGTACTTCCAGGCCATCTCGCTGGGTGCCATCGCGGTGGCCATCGCCCTGGTGATGCGCATCCGCTTCATGTCCGACTGGATCCTGTGGGAGGTGGCCGGGCTGTTCGAGAATATCGGCACGGTGCAGGACGGGATCAACACCATCGCCCGGGAGCCGGCGGTGAAGGACCTGCCCGGCGCCGCCACCCTTGTCGTGCCTCGCGGGGAGATCCACTTCGATGCGCTGCAGTTCGGCTATGAGCGGCCCGATGGCGAAGGTGTCCGGGTTTTCGACGGCATGAGTCTGACCATTGCCCCGGGCGAGCGGGTCGGGGTGATCGGCCGCTCCGGAGCGGGCAAGTCGACGCTGGCCAATCTGCTGCTGAGGTTCTACGACCTGGAGGGCGGCCGAATTCTGATCGACGGCCAGGACATTGCCGAGGTGACCCAGGAGTCGTTGCGTCGCCAGATCGGCATGGTCACCCAGGACACCTCGCTGCTACACCGCTCGGTGCGAGACAACATCCGTTACGGCAGCCCCAATGCCACGGATGCGCAGGTCGAGGAGGCGGTGCGTCGTGCCCATGCCGATAGCTTCATCTATGACCTGGTGGACCTCAAGGGGCGGCGCGGCCTGGACGCCCATGTCGGCGAGCGCGGCGTCAAGCTTTCCGGTGGCCAGCGCCAGCGTATTGCCATCGCCCGGGTGCTGCTCAAGAACGCACCGATCCTGGTGCTCGACGAGGCCACGTCGGCGCTCGATTCCGAGGTCGAGGCGGCGATCCAGGAGCAGCTCTACACCCTCATGGAGGGCAAGACGGTGATCGCCATTGCACATCGGCTATCGACCATCGCCATGCTCGATCGACTGGTGGTGATCGACGAGGGCCGTATCGTCGAAAGCGGGACCCACCAGGAGCTGCTGGCCCGCGATGGTCTCTACGCCTCGCTATGGCGGCGCCAGTCCGGTGGTTTCCTGGGACTGGATATCAATGGCGAGACAGAGCATCACCACGGCAGGCCGCTGGATGTGGAACCCTGAAGCAAGCACAGCCGATGGAGATAGCTGATTGAGGTCGAGGATCGAGGCGCTGGCCGACATGCAGCGCATTGCCGATGTGGACGGTGCGGGGCGCTACCTTGAGCGGCGAGCCGCGGAGCTGGTTCAGGACGACTTCGATGGGGAGCCGCGTCATGTGGCCATCCAGCCCCTGGTGGAACGCTTCGCGCCCTAGGCGTTCAGGAAATTGGCCGCGCTTACAGCTGCCAGTTTTGGGGATGGCCCGCCTTGAGCACGCCCTGCTCGTCCCAGTCGTTCCAGCCGACGAAAGGAATCGGCCATTCGTCGTCGAGCCTTTCCAGCCGCCGCGCCCAGGCGGTCTTTTCTTCCTCGAGACGTTGACGGAACACGGTTTCGTCCTGGTAGCTCAGTCCGCCACCCTGCACGCCGTAGGTAACCTGGGGCGGCAGTACCTGCACCCCGAGGTAATAGAGCGAATAGTGGATCGGCCACAGCAGCGCCACGATGTGGCCGCTCCTGCCATGACGGGTGAAAGTGGGGGCGGGGGCGCCGGTGGTCACAGAGAGCAGGACTCTCTTCTCGGGGAATCGGCCGCGGTCGTAGCGCATTCGCCCGGAGTAGAGCCCGCCGTAGACGAACACCCGGTCGAACCAGCCCTTGAGCATGGCCGGCTGGGCGTGCCACCACAGCGGGAACTGCAGGATCACCAGGTCGGCGCGTTCCAGCCGTTCGATCTCGCGCTGCACGTCGGCGGGCAGGACGCCACCCTCGAAGGCGCTACGTTGCTCGGTCAGGGGAAAGAAGGTGGCGGGCTCGACCCGCTCGGCATAGTGGGTCGGCCCCTCCACGGGGTCGAAGCCTTCGGCGTAGAGGTCCGAGACTTCGACGCTGTAACCCTGGCGCTGCAGGGTGTCGATAGCGACGTCCTTCAGGGCACCATTGAAGGAGCGAGGCTCCGGGTGGCAGAACACGATCAGGGCATGCATGACGGGTCTCCGGTGGGTTGATGTACGATGCATGCCTCAAGGCTATGCTGTCCGAAAACGAACCGATATTCCCTATAACTGACAATAAACATTGCATGAATGAACAATTGTTGCACTGGGACGATCTGCGCGTGGTGCAGGCCATCGCCGAAGCGGGTTCGCTCTCGGGGGCGGGGCGCCGGCTGGGCGCCAGCCATGCCACGGTTTTCCGGCGGCTGAACGCCATCGAACGGCGCCTGGGCGTGGCGCTTTTCGAGCGTTCGCGCAGGGGCTATGCGCCCACTGCTGCCGGCGAGGACCTGGCGACTGTTGCCGGGCGGGTTGAAGCGGAGGTGCTGGGCGCCGAACGGCGTGTGGTGGGGCGCGACCTGAGCCTCTCCGGTACCATTCGAGTCACCACCACCGATACGCTGCTGATGGGGTTGCTGTCGCCGATCTTTGCCGATTTCCAGCATGCTCATTCCGAGATCGTGCTCGAGGTGGCGGTCTCCAATCAGTTGTTCAACCTTTCCCAGCGCGACGCCGACGTGGCGGTGCGGCCCTCATCTTCGCCGCCCGAGCATCTGGTGGGGCGGCGGGTCGGCTCTATTGCCCAGGCGGTCTATGGCCGAGTCGATAGCGACAGCGAAGCGTGGATAGGGCCAGATCGCCACCTGGGTTATGCCGCGCTCGATGCGTGGATGGCCGAGAACGGCGCGAACGCGCGCTGCCGTTATCGCGTAGATACCATGTTCGGCATGTTGGCCGCCGCCCGTGACGGGCTCGGCCGTGCCGTGCTGCCCTGTTATCTCGCCGATGCCGAGCCGGCACTGAATCGTATCGGCGAACCTATCCCTGAGCTCGCCACCGACCTGTGGCTGCTGACCCACCCCGATCTGCGGCGGGTGGCGCGGATTCGGGCTTTCATGGCCTTTGTTTCCGAGGCGTTGTAGCAAGAATGGAGGATGGCCTGCCCAAGGCGCCTCTGGTCTTAACCCCAGTCGAGAAACAGAGGCTCACCGTTTTCCAGCAAGGATTTCAGACTGGAGAGTATGGCCGGCCAACCCATGCTGATGCCTTGCAGGACCTTGCTGCCCGGCTCGAACCGGTCGTGAGTCAGCGTCAGGCGAACCTTGCCCATGTATCCGTCGATACACAGGTTGCGTGTCAAGAATCATCTAAGAGCGCGCGTATGAAATCTCCCTTGGCCCGGGTGTAGGCTTCTCGATCTTGTCGATGGCAGGAAGCCAACTCGCGCTTGAGGGTTGCATAGTGCTCGGCCAGCGCCGGATCGGCGCGCAGTGCATCGCGAAAGACCAATCGCTGGCGCCACAGTCCGCCGTCATGCACCACCACATGCAGGTGGTGGGTTCGCCGACCATTGGCGTGGCGCATGAACCAGCGGCGGTCGGTCAGGCTGGCGTTGAACTCGACTGAGGTGACGTAGCCGTACTCTAGCAACGGGGCGAACAGTGCATCGGCGACGGCCATGGAGGCGACCCCAGCCATCACGTCGATGATGGGTTTGGCCGGCATGCCGGGTATGGCGGTGCTGCCGATGTGCTGAACGTCGAGCAGTTCGGCCGGAAAGCGCTTCAGCAGGCGGCCTTGCTCGGCATCGAAGCGAGCCGGCCAGGCGGGGACGTACTCCACCAGTTGCACGGGTTCATCAATGGCCTGCTGCAGTAACTGGTCTTCGTTCATGGTGGCTCCAACTGTCGGGCTTGGGTGTAATCCTGCCGTAGTTTCGCTGGGGACAGGTGCTACGGCGAGATGCGTTTTTTGCTCTTGCGTACGTCCGCTGTTAGCGTGGGTAAACAGAAGAATCAGATAGTGGAGCACGCAACATGGACTCAGCCGTCAATACCATAGTGGGTCAGTCGCTCGTCATGCAGCAGGCCCAGGCCGCGCAGCAGGTACAGCTGGAGGTCTATAAGGAAGCCCTGGACATGC
>NZ_AZQX01000040.1:0-69643 GCF_000568385.1 Halomonas sp. BC04 | reverse complement strand
ACAGCATATGGCAGCTGGACACCGAGCTGATCAGCATCTGTTCCGGGTCTGCGCAGCTTGAATCGCCCTTGAATTCGACCGACGCGGAAACATTAACTTTTTGACCACCATTCAACGTAACGCAGTGATTTCGCGAGTATGTGTTTGCATCGGTTGCGTGGGGAGCGCTCTGCCAACTGATGGCTGCCTCATGGGCTGACATGGATAAGCCTCCTGTCTAAGAATTTCCTCATCGTAAGTGATCCCGGGAACGACTGAAAAGCGACGATTCCTAAGCAGATGGCTTAGCCTGACTAATGTGAACTCTGGCCACCCGCTTCGTTGATCCCCGGAGGCTGCATCAGCCTCTGCCAAAAGCGGCAGCGGCCTGCCAAGTCGCAACCCATGGATTACGAAAAATAAGCCAAACGCTTAGAAACTATCGCTTTACCCCTTGAACGGCCATGAATAGTCTTCATGGTGTCTGGCGGCAAGTCCGGCAATGCCCAGCCACCAAGAATGCGAGGAGCCCCATGAACGAATCCAATGTGAAGACCATGGATGTTGAGTACGCGATCATCGGCGCCGGCACCTCCGGGCTGGGCGCCTACTCGAAGATCAGCCGCAAGACCGATAGCGTGGTGATGATTCAGGACGGTCCCTATGGCACCACCTGCGCACGGGTCGGCTGCATGCCCAGCAAACTGCTCATCACCGCTGCCGATTACGCGCACCACCTGGTCACCAGCGATTTTTTCGGCGTGACAGCCTCGGGTCGCGTGGATGGACAAAGAGTGCTAGAACGGTTGCGCCGAGAGCGAGATGAGCGTTTTGTCGCCAACAATCTCCGCTACGTCGACAAGATTCCGGCCCATCACAAGCTCGAGGGGCGTGCCAGGTTTATCGGACCGGGCCACCTCAGGGTGGGCGAATCCGTCGAGGTCAAAGCGGAAAAGTTCATCCTTGCATGCGGCTCCAGGCCTGCGGTCAGCGACGTATTCGAGCCGGTAATGGGCCGCGTCCTCACCAGCGATACGGTATTCGAGCTGAAGGACCTGCCCCGCTCGATAGCGGTGATCGGTATGGGAGTGATTGCACTGGAACTGGGGCAGGCTCTCCATCGCCTGGGTGTCGAGACGACAATTTATGGCCGTTCCGGAAAGATCAACGCGCTCACCCACCCGGACATGCAGCAGCAAGCACTGGATATCCTCGGCACCGAACTGGATATCTATCCCAGCGGCCAGGTGGTGAACACCTGGGAAGACGCCGAAGGTGCCTGGATCGAGTTTGAACAGTCGAACGGCCAACGGGTCACTAAAGTGTTCGACAGGGTACTGGTCGCCACAGGGAGGGTCTCCAATGTCGACCGACTGGGTATGGAGCATACAGACGTGGAATTCACTGAAGCTGGCAAGGTGATATTCGATCCGCAGACGATGCTCTGTTCTGACACTCCCATTTTTATTGCCGGCGACGCGGCTGAATACCTGCCGGTGTGGCACGAAGCCTTTGATGAGGGGCGCATCGCCGCCGATAATGCGCTGAACTATCCAGACCCGGTGCCTGTAGATCGTAGACCGCCGTTAATGGTGTTCTTCACCGATCCTCAGATCGCCATCATCGGACAGAGCTTTCGGGAGCTTCAAGATCAGGAAATCATCATTGGCGACCTTCCGTTTACCAGCCTCGGCATGTGGTTTGGAACAAGGTCGAAGGACGCATTCAAGTCTACCTGGAGGCGCGAACTGGCGTAATTCTAGGCGCCGAACTGCTTGGATACCAGGCCGAGCACCTGGCGCATCTTCTGGCTCTAGCCATCACACACAGCATGACGGCAGAGCAGGTACTGTCGATGCCGGTCTATCACCCCAGTGCCGAAGAGCTGTTAAGGGATGTTTTGATCGACGCCAGGGAAAAGCGCCGGGTCTACACAGCAGAAACCATGATCCATGCAAATTCAGTCCCGGCATATTCATGAAACAGGCCTGACACTCCTTGGGCAACCGGCACCATTCCAAATATTTTACTTTAAATCAATGACTTACAGGGCTCAAGATGGCTAGCCTCACGAATTCAGGTATGATATTGTTGATCCAATACCATCTGCTGGTATCGCAGCATCTCGTCGGCTTGATCTCCAGACGTCACATCTAGCGCCGGCAAGCGCTTCGCCTCACTCCTGCACCCGCTCCTGCTTTGTCGATTACAATGGAGAACAAGAATAATGAAAAAAATCGCCATTGATTCTGCGGACATGCGCATCCTTTGCGCAGTGCAGCAACACGGTCAACTCAGCAAAACAAAGCTGTCAGAACTTGTCAATCTTTCTCCGACACCTTGCTGGGTCCGTTTCAACCGATTAAAAGAAGCTGGGCTGATACGGGGATATCATGCAGACATCGCCATCGACAAGATCGCCAATGTTACGAAGGTAGTTGTTACAGTTTCGCTCAAGGAACATCGCAAATCGGACTTTCACCGCTTTGAGTCTCATATCAAGCAAGTGGACGAGATAGTCGAATGCATAGCGACGGGGGGGGGAATGGATTACGTCTTGAAAGTCGTGACTCTCAGCCTTTCCGGCTTTCAGAATGTGATGGAAGAGCTGCTTTCAGCGGAGTTGGGAATCGATCGCTACATGACTTACATCACAACCAAAGAAATCAAATCGACCCAACCAGATCTTGCCAGCCTGATGACTGACCCAGGAAACTGAACCGGAAGGGGAGGAAAAAGGGACATTCTTGCCGTGCGCTGAATCAGCAGAGGGCGGGCTCACTTGGGTAGCCGCAGCGCCATATCCGGACCCATCGCACTACGCCTCTGAAAACCTCGGGCCATACTTTTTCCATTTTGCCAACCACTCCCCAAAGTCGGCAGCCGGCATCGGGCGGGCGATGTGAAAGCCCTGCCCCAAGCCCACGCCAGCGGCGCGCAGGTACGCAAGCTGTTCCTCGCTTTCGATGCCCTCGGCCACGGTTTCGAGCCCGAATTCGCGTGCCAGGTGGATGATCGCACGTGCACCGTGTCACTCCCCTCCACGCCCGGCACACCGTCGATGAACTGCTTGTCGATCTTGAGCGTGTCCACCGGCAGCTGCTGCAGGTAGCCTAGCGAGGAATAGCCGGTGCCGAAGTCGTCGATGGCGATTCCGAACCCGGCCTCCCGCAGCGTGCGCAGGCGCCCGATGGTTTCGACGCTCGTCTCGCAAAGCATGGTTTCGGTGAGCTCGAGCTCGATTGCCTGGGGCGGCAGGTCATGCTCAGCGCATAGCGCCTGCAGCCACGTCGCGAAGCCCACATCGCTGACATCAGCCGGTGTGACGTTCACTGCGAGGACGAAATTGCGCTCCCCGTCCGCACGCAAGCCGGCGGCGATGCGGCAAGCGGTAGCGAGCACCCAGGGCGTGATCCGGCGGATGAAGCCGGTGGATTCGGCAACCGGTATGAACCGGGCGGGCGGGACCAGCTCGCCGGTCGGCAGGCGCCAACGAATCAGGGCCTCGGCGCCCACGACACGATTGTCCGCGAGGGCCAGCTTGGGTTGCAACCACAGCTCGAACTGCTCCTGCTCCAGGGCGTCATGCAGCGCGGCCTCGGTGCGCAGGTGGTGCAGCATGGTCTCGCGCCGGCCCGCCGAATAGAACGCGGGTTCGCCTTCGTTCGCCTGAGTCGCAGCAATGTTGGCGGCATTGATGACGGCCTCGGCGTCGTTGCCGTCCTGGGGATAGCTGGCAATTCCGGTGCGGGCCTTGAGGTGGATCGGCTCACCGCCGACCTCGATGGAGCGACGATCCAGCTTACCCAGACGAGTGCAGAGGGGTATGACCCGGTCCAACGGTGAGACGTCGTCGTGCAGCATGGCGCCCCAGCTCTCTATGCCCAGCCGTGCCAGCCCCACGTCCTCTCCGGCCAAATGGCAGAGGCGCTCGGTACACGCCGCTGCGGCTTGGTCGAGGCCGCGCTGGCCAAACGTCTCGAATACCCTGGTGAACGCCGTGTGCACCGCGACGATATGTATCGGCTCCCCTTTCGCCTTCGCCGCTACCATCGCGGTGCGCACCTGCTCATGGAAGAGGTTGCGATTGGGCAGGCTCGTCGCGCGGTCGTAGTTGACGATACGTACGAGTTCCTCGCGCTGGGCCTGGGCCTGGCGGCGAGTGCGCAGCAGAATCTCCACGCGTTCGAGGAATTCAGCACGATCGATCGGGCTGATGACGAAATCATCAACGAGGGAGCGTAGTCGGCTCGCCCGGCTGCGGAGCTCGGCGCGCGGGAGCATCAGCATGACCGGCAGAAATACCGGCTGCTGAGCGTTCTTGGCTTCAAACAGTTCATCCTGCCAGCGCTTTAGCGCCGGTCCGTCGGCAATGGCGAGGTCGAAGCCTTCGGCCGGGAGTTGGCCCCTGTCGAGGTGGACCAGGCGATAACGTGCAGAGAGCTGGTTTTCGAGCTGCTGGCGATTGCCGCGCCCTTCCATCAGCAACAGGATGCGGCGAGTATCGCCGGTGTCGCCAGCGCCCTCCGACGCTACCGGCCGCCACGTCGCGGCTGCCTGGCCACGCGACCCCGAGCCGCTCACGTCATACTTCTCGTCCATGGGTACCCTCCGTCGTCGCCCCTGTATGCAGGCTCTGCAGCAGTTTCAGCAACGCGGCCTTGGCCACGGGCTTTTGCAGCACGCTTGCCGCGCCGTACTGCAGCGAGCGGTTCCCCGCATCGCAGTCCTGGCTGGCCGAAAGTACAACGAAGGGAACACGGCAATCTCGCAGTTGCTGACACAGTGGCCAGACGGCTTCGCCAAAGCCGCTCGGATCCACCAGCGCGACCCAGTGTCCATCCTGTTGAACCAGGAGCGTCTGCAGCTCGCCCGCCGTGGACGCACGGGCCGCGTCCATACCCGCCTCCTCGGTCGCTGCGGCGAGCACCCGAGCGTTGCCTGGCTGACGTACGATCAGGATGACGCCCCGCGTGGCCGGGGCCGTCATTCCCCCCCCTTCTCTCTGCCCGCTGTCACGCTGGCCGGCTCACCAACCTGAAAGCCACCCGGTGCAATGGCGAAGCGGCGCTGCTCGTGCTCAAAATCCGACATGCGTTTCTTGAGGATACCAACGAGTTTTTCCAGCCGGTTTCCGCCATTGACGTAGCGGAAAAAGATGACGTTGTCCGCCAGATGGCTGATGTCGCGCGAGGATATCTGGATTTCTTCACCGAAGGCATGGTTCTCGTTGACCAGGAGTACGGTGACACCCCGTCGCGACAGGGACTTGGCCAGCAGGTGAAGCGGACGCTGGACGGCTTCGTCCGGGTTCAGTGCCATATCGAAGCCGGTAACGCTGTCGATCACCACCAGATCAATGTCCTCTACCTCGACCCGCGCCAGAAGATTGGCCATGAATTCATCGGCGAGATAGCGCAGCGGCTCGATCTGCTCCACGGCCAGGTGCCCCGATTCCAACGGACCATCGACATCGACGTCGAGCGTGCGCAGGCGATGAAGATAACCGTCCAGCTCCTCCTCGAACTGGAACACACCGGCGCGATACCCATCATGGGCCGCCGCTGCTGCCGTCATGGCTGCCATGGTGGACTTGCCGATCCCGCTGGGGCCAGTAATCAGCGTGATGGTACCGTTCTCGAGGCCGCCATGGAGCATCTTGTCGAAGGTGGCATTGCCACTGCGAAACTGCACCGTGCCGGCCCCCTTCGTCATACGCCGCGCCGGCGGCACGGTGCGCGGGAATACATGTAGGCCGCTCTCATCGACGCGATACTCGTGCCGGCCGCGCAGGACCGCTGAACCGCGGAGCTTCGAGACCTTGATCGTGGGGCTGGATGTGCCCGCCTCCAGGTTGATAACGCCATCGGCCAGAAACTGGAGATCGTCATCCGGGTTCTCCATGGACGACTCGGAGGTGAACACCGCGGTGGACCCGCGCTCGATGAGAAACCGTAGCAGCGAAACAACCTGCTGACGGAATTGGTAGCGGTCGGCGGACAGGAGTCGCAGGTGCGTCAACGAGTCGATGAACACCCGTTGCGGCTGGATGCGCTCGACCGCCTCGATGACGGTGTCGACCATCGGCGCCTGCTCGACATCGGATGCGGCAAAGACGTCGTAGGTCTGAGAGCCGGTGAAGAATTCTTCGGTCGGTGCCAGGCTCAAGAACTCGATGCCGCGGGTGTCGAGACCGACGGTGGCCGCGTTCGACCGAAGCTCCGCCTCCGGCTCCTGGAAGCCGATGAAGAGTGTGCTTTCTCCCTCGCCTGCTGCGGTGAGAAAACTGAGGCCGAGTGTGGTTTTTCCCAGCCCGGGACCACCGCGAAGCAAGTAGCTGCGACGGGCTATCAGGCCGCCGCCAAGGATCTGGTCGAGGCCGGGCACGCCGGAGGAGATACGCTCAGGCAGCGCAGCTGCCGCGGAGGTGTCGACATCTAGAGCTGAGGACATTGTTGTTCTCCTTTAGAGCGAGGGATGAGCTCCCGGCTCTCTGGGTACCCAGGTACGCAGGCTTCCCTACGCACGACGCCACTATGGAACCATGTAACTACAATGAACTATTGATAAAGATCAAACAATGCATCAGGCAGAGGCCTGAGGCCCCACTGGACTAACCTGACAGCGGGCGGTATATGGCATCGCTTGAGAGCACCGGGTGCGCTGCACTCAGCAAGACATATTTAGACAGATCAGTCTATATAGGTGAAGGCACTCATGCCAGTATCCAAGCGCGATCACTCCTCACCACCGCCGAGCGGCTCTTCTACGAGCAGGGGTTCCACGCCACCGGCATCGACCGCATCGTGGCAGCCGTGGTGGCGGTACGATGACGCTCTACAACCACTTCGCCTTCAGGAAGGCACTGGCGGCGGCCGTGTCACGCGATGGCCTGGACCCATGCTCCGGGTTGGATGCTGATCCCTCCCGTGATCAGGACACCGGCTGCTGCTTGAGTCGATACAGCACCTTTTCCGGCTGGCCGTCGTCGTCGGTGTAGACCACAAAACCCTTGTAGTGGTCGAAGAAGGTGCCAGTGAAGAAGATCCACTCGTCGGGGCGGAAGTTGATGATGTTGTCCAGCTTGACGTCCTCCTCATCGAAGAAGTCTTCACCGGCCAGGGTGATCAGCAGCGTACGGAAGTCGTCGGCGGATGCCTCGTCAAGCACGAAGTCGGGGGCGAGCAGGCCGCCGAAGAACGTGCTCAGGTCCATATCGCTGGAGGGGCGCTGGAAGGGCACCAGTCGCTCCCCGTCATGGTAGAAGAAGTGCTCGCGGGTGCTGCGCCAGCCGCTGTCGTCAGAGAGCGAGGCAAAGGTGTCGTAGTCGTAGCGGTAGACGATGCGCTGAACGAGATCGCTGCCATCCGGCGTCACGACCGGCTCGATCTCCAGCCGGATATCGTCGAGAAACAGCGCCTTCACCTCGGCAAGCTCCTCTTCGCTGACGGTGGGGGCAGAGGCGTCCACCAGGTCATCCCGGCTCCAGTCGGCGACCCGCATCGAGGAATCCCGGGCCCACTCGCCCTCGAGCGTCAGGGACATCTCGGCTCCTTCCCCTGCCTGTCCCTGCCGATCGACCAGTCGACCGGCGAAGTCCAGGCGCCCTTCCAGGGCCTCCTCTGCGGCCTGTTCGAAGTGAACGCTGCCGGCGTCGACAAACACTTCCGCCTGAGGATCAAGCCCACCGTCGTGGCGGCCCCCCAGCAGCCCGACGACCATGAAGGTATCGCCATCCAGGGTCTCGACCTCCGGGCCGACCAGGGCTGCCTCACCCTCCACCATGGCCGTCTCCACATGGGGTGACAGCACCATGCAGGCATACTGCAGCTCGTCGCCGTCGCTTCTCAGGATGAGCTCCGTGGTGGCAATCAACCCGCTGCTATCACTGACGTTGAACCAACCCTGACCGTAGGCGCGCCAGCGCTCGCCCTGATGCTCCCAATCACCGGTGATAGGCGGCGCCATCTCCGGGTCGTCGCTGTCGAGCATGGCAATGAGCTCCGCGTCGCTGACTTCTTCCGGGGGCATCATGCAAAACGCGGGGTCCACGATCTCGAACAGCATGTCCGGGGGCATTCGATCCTCGAGCTCACTGGCACTGGCCTGCGTCGTCACCGACACCAGCAGGCCAGCCCCCATGCGACTGACGGTCCGACAGATACGTGTGGATGAAAGGGCTGAAAACGTCATCGTGTGCACTCCCTGTTGGGTGGCCGAATCGTGCTCTGCCCGGCGGCAGCGCACATTACATTAACTTACCAGCGCGCAGTGGAAGCATTCCCCGTTCAAATGAACGGTATCTGCCGGGCCGATTGCAGCGAGTTCTTCGAGACGATGGCTGGGGCAGCGCCGCTTGACACCGCCGCGCCCCCTGTCCTTAGATGGGCTTATATTTTGACAGATCGGTCTATATAGGAAAGGACACCTATGCCAGCCGCCAAGCGCGACCAGCTGCTCGCCACCGCCGAGCGGCTCTTCTATGAACAGGGGTTCCATGCCACCGGCATCGACCGCATCGTGGCGGCGGCCGGGGTGGTGCGAATGACGCTCTACAACCACTTCGCCTCCAAGGAGGCCCTGGTGGCAACCGTGCTGCAGGCCCGCCATCAGCGCTTCATTGATAGCCTGGATGCGGCGGCAGCCAGCGCGTCGCCGGGCCAGGTGACCCTGGCCCTGGTCGATGCGCACGGCCGGTGGCTGGAGCAGTACAGCCAGCATGGCTGCATCCTGGTCAAGGCGATGGGCGAGTTTGCCGCACACAGCGACGAACTCCATGCCCTGGCGGCGACCGCCAAGGCCGACCTGCTGGCACGCCTCGAATCCGCCGTGGCACGCGACAGCCTGGACCACCACGCCGGCCTGGCGCGGCAGCTCTTCATGGTGCTGGAAGGCTGCAATACGGCGATGGCCCTGTGGGGCGCGCAGACAGCGCTGGCGGACACGCGAACGTTGGTCGACACCCTGCTGGCAACGGCCCGGAGCAAGGCCCAATGAGAACCTTATCGAGCATGGGATTCGCCCTGTTTGGTGCCGGGCTGATCGCCATCAGTTTCGGGCTCGCGCGCTTCGCCTTCGGCCTGTTCGTCCCCGCCATCAGCACCGACCTGGACCTGACGCCGTATCGGATCGGCATCATCGGGGCGCTGCCGCTTATCAGTTTCGTGCTCGCCACACTGGTCGCACCGCTCGCCGCCGATCGCCTCGGTGCTCGTGTATTAGCGATACTTTCGAGCTGTTTCGGTGCCGGTGGCCTGGCACTGATCAGCCTGGCCTCGGATGCGATATCGCTGGGTATTGGTGTGTTCATCTGCGGCATCTGCACCGGTTTGATGATGCCGGCACTGACCACCGCTATGCAGGCGCTCGTGAGCCGCACGATGCACGGCCGCGTGAGTTCCATCATGAACGCCGGTACCAGCATCGGCATCATCGTGGCGGTGCCTACCGTGGTGTTCCTGTCCGATGCATGGCGTTTCACTTACGCCATGTTCGCTGTGCTGGCGGGCATCGGGATCGTTGCCGCCTGGTACTTCATCCCCTCGGTGTCACGCGTCATGCCGGCCAACGCCGCACCGCCACCCCCGATCAACAGACAGCAGTGGTCGCGCCTCATCCGGCTCACGCTGTTCGCCTTTGCCATGGGTTTCGTTGCTGCGCCGTACTGGCTTTTCGCCCCGGACCTGGCGGTTACCCTCGGCGCCCTGCCTGCCGGCCACACCGGTTGGCTGTGGTTCGCGGTCGGTATTGCCGGCCTGGGTGGTGCCATGGTGAGTGACCTGGCCGACCGAAATAACCCGCCCATTACGCAGGCATTGATGTTGATGATGCTGGCCTCGAGCCTGGCGTTGCTTGCCGCGAGCCCGGGCCAGCTGGGGCTGGCGATATTCTCCGCGCTGGTCTTCGGCCTTGCCTATATGAGTCTTACGGGGCTGTATCTCATGACCGGCATCCGACTGCTGCCCGGTCGGCTATCCATGGGACCGGTACTGCCCTTCATGGCGGTTGCGCTCGGTCAGGCGGTGGGTTCTCCGGTCATCGGCGCCCTGGTCGATGGACTGGGGTACGCCGATGGGTTTGCCATATTCGCGATGATCGGCATCCTGGTGGCGATGCTGTCGCCGATTTATCCGGGCCACATCGACTACTGGACAGAAGACGCGGAAGAGGAGCCGCAGCAGGTGGAAGATACCGGCATCCAGGCAGCGTATGACCATCAGTTGGTGGATGAGAATGGCGAGCCCGTTGAACCTGTCGCGGAAGAGGACGAGGCCACCTAGGAGCCACTCAACGCCAATTTGCTGAAAGTAAAATATCGCTAAATCAGTTAAACGAAACTATACTTTCGGCATGAAAACGAGACACGTCACCCTCAGCCCCAGAGCCACCCTCTCGCTGCGCCTGTTCGCCGGGCTGATCGAGGAGGGGCGGCTAAACAAGGGCTGGACCCGCGATGAACTCGCCGAGCGGGTCGGCGTTAGCGTGGTCACGATGCGTCAGGTAGCCAAAAGCTCACCCAAGGTGGCCATAGGCACTTACTTCGAAGCAGCCGCACTGGTCGGCGTGTCGCTGTTCACCGATGACTCCGACACGCTGCGTCGCGAGCACGCCAACCAGTTGGAACGGCTGACATTGCTACCCAAGCGCGCCAGTCGTCAGCAGGATAAACCCATCGACGATGACTTCTAGCCAACGCGCCTACGTATGGATCTGGCTGCCCGGCCAGACCTCCCCAGTCGCTGCCGGCCTCGTGGAACGCGATGATCGGGGCCGGTACCGATTCGCCTATGGCCGAAGCTATCTCGCTCGTGAGGATGCCATCAGCTTCTTTCCTCGTGAGCTTCCCCTGCGGCCTGGCGAGCTGGCGCAGACTGATGGCACGCTGCCTTCTTGCCTGCGCGACGACTCCCCCGACGCCTGGGGGCGTCGCGTCATCATCAATCGGCTGACGGGGCGAAAGGGGAATGGTGCAGGCGAGGTCGATTACAGCGAGATGGTCTACTTGCTGGAATCCGGGTCGGATCGTGTCGGTGCTCTCGATTTTCAGCTCTCCCCTACCGAATACCAACCCCGCGAACAACAGGACGCTACCTTGGCGGAACTGCAGGAGGCGTCGGAATATGTGGAGTCCGGAAAACCGCTACCGCCGGTTCTGGACCAAGCCATCCAGCATGGCAGCAGCATCGGCGGTGCCCGCCCCAAGGCCCTGTTGAATGACCAGGGCCGCAAGCTGGTGGCGAAATTCTCATCCAGCTCCGACCTCTATAGCGTGGTAAAGGCGGAATTCGTTGCCATGCGACTCGCCAGGCTCGTGGACCTGGATGTAGCCCCTGTCGAGATGACCTGCTCGCTGGGCAAGGATGTACTGTTGGTGGAACGCTTTGACAGAATGAAAAGCGCCAGCGGCTGGTCCCGAAGGATCGTGCTGTCGGCGCTCACTCTGCTGGGCCTGGATGAAATGATGGCTCGCTATGCCAGCTATGAGAATCTGGGCCATCTTATCCGGTCGGAGTTCGACCAGCCCGGACAAACGCTGCGTGAGTTGTTCGGCCGCATCGTTTTCAATGTGCTGTGCGGTAATACCGATGACCACGCTCGCAATCATGCCGCCTTCTGGGATGGCGAGACCTACCGATTGACGCCGGCTTATGACATCTGCCCCCAATCGAGAACGGGGGGCGAAGCCACCCAAGCGATGCTGCTGCACGGGCAGGAGAGACGCAGTCAGCTTGTCCACTGCCTGGCAGCGGCGGAGCCACTTGGCCTCACTCAAGTGCAAGCTGAAGAGATTATTGGTCATCAGCTCACCACGATCCGGGAACGGTGGGAATCCGTGTGCGCTGAAGCCGACTTAAGCCAGGTCGACAGTGACTTTCTATGGGGAAGGCAATTTCTCAACCCTTTCGCGCTGGAGGATTATAAGGAGTCTTGATGTATATGCCTGGCAGCGACGGATTCCTTCCGCCCTATAGCAATCGCATACAAGGCAGCGGCCCGCTGACGAGCTAGTGTGGGAATGACTCAGAGGCTTGCGAACATTCGAGGGCGTGACCATGCGTAGCCTGCAGCATTTCCTCGATGACAATGGCGAGAGCCATCGTCATCCGGTGAACCAGTGGGTGCACATCGTCTGTGTGCCGGCCATCCTGTTTTCCACCCTGGGCCTGCTGTGGCTGGTCCCGGCCAGCCACTGAGCCTTCAGCGGCGTAATAGACATCTCCTCATCCCGACCTCTTCCTGAGTTATCGCCAGCGACGCAAGTGCGCCGGGCGAGGCATGCGTGCCTTGGGCTTAATGTGAAAAATATTTCTAGTATACAATTTTATCAGATACTGTAGACACGATAGCTGACAGCTGTACTACAAATTCAAGAACAGATCGGAAGCCCTCATGCCCAAGCAGCAGGTCAATACGTCCATCTTTGACTTTTACGGCAGGCCGCCCCTGGACAAGGCCTTGCCCCTCTCGCTTCAGCATGTGCTGGCCATGATTGCCGGCGTCATCACACCGCCCATCATCGTTGCCGGCGTCGTAGGCGCCAGCGTGGAAGAGAGACTCCTGCTGATCCAGATCGCGGTGCTGGCGTCGGGCGTCAGCACGCTGTTCCAGCTCTATGGGGTGTGGAAGTTCGGCGCTCGCCTGCCCGCCATCTTCGGGGTGGGCTTCGCCTATGTGCCGACGCTGGTCGCCGTGGGCGGCCAGTACGGCCTTGCCGGCATCCTCGGCGCGCAGCTGATCGGCGGCATCTGCATGATGGTGGTGGGCTATTTCATTCAATACATCCGCCACCTGTTCCCGCCAGTGGTGGCCGGCACCGTGGTGCTGGTGATCGGCCTGT
This sequence comes from Halomonas sp. BC04, assembly GCF_000568385.1. Taxonomy (NCBI): domain Bacteria; kingdom Pseudomonadati; phylum Pseudomonadota; class Gammaproteobacteria; order Oceanospirillales; family Halomonadaceae; genus Halomonas; species Halomonas sp. BC04. Next base: position 56,826 of record NZ_AZQX01000040.1, on the reverse strand, counting down.
CGCTGTATGACATTGCCGTGCGCTACATGGCAGGTAGCGGCAACGTCGAAGCTCCCGGCTTCGGCGAACCGCTCAACTGGTTGGTGGCCCTCATCACGCTGCTGACGGTGCTGATCGCATCGCAGTTCGCCAGAGGCGTGGTGAAGCTTTCGGCCATCATCGTCGGCATCGTCGTGGGCTACTTGCTGTCGCTGCTGCTCGGCATGGTCAGCTTCGAGGCGGTCGCCGATGCCGGGTGGGTGGCGGTGCCCCAGTTCATGCCCTTCGAACTGGAATTCCACACCTCGGCCATCATCGCCATGGTGATCATCTGCGTGATCAATTCCGTGCAGACCATCGGCGACCTTTCGGCCACCACGGTGGGGGGCATGAATCGCGAGCTGAAGACACGCGAGCTCACCGGGGGGCTGCTGGGCAATGGCTTGACCACCACCCTGAGCGCCTTCTTCGGCGCCCTGCCCACCGCCACCTTCAGCCAGAACGTCGGCATCGTGGCGATGACCCGCGTCATCAGCCGCTTCGTGCTGGCGCTTGCCGGTGGCTTCATGCTGCTGGCCGGGTTGAGCCCCAAGTTCAGCGCCCTGGTGACGACCATCCCCTACCCGGTGCTCGGCGGCGCCACCATCATCGTCTTCGGCATGATCACCATGACCGGCATCAAGCTGCTGATAAAGGACGAGCTGTCGGCCCGCAACATGACCATCGTCGGCCTGGCGCTGGCCCTGAGCCTGGGCATCGCGCAGGTGCCCGAAGCGATCGCGCAGGTGCCCGAAGCGATCGCGCAGCTCCCGGAGTGGATACAGAGCGTGGTCGGCGGCTCCCCCATCGTGGTCGCGGCCATTACCGCCTTTACCCTCAATCTCGTTCTGCCCCGGGTCACCCTGGCCGACGAGGAGCGCGAGCGCGAGCGGATGGCCCGCGCCGACGAGGAGAACAACTGCAGCACGATTCAGGACCCGGAGGCAGCCACTTACTCCCATCGCCAGGAAGGCTCGACTGGCAAGGCCAGCAACAACTGAGGTCGGTTCAGTCCGGCCCACCGCCGGGCTGAACACCTCACGTCATCGCGATACCTCTCGAGACCTGCCCCGGTACTATTTCATCTCGAAGCCACGCTTGGTCAGGAACTCGCGCATGTGGGCACGCAGCTTGCTGTCGAACAGCGGCTCCAGGTTCTTCGACCAGTTGGTGTCCTTGTTGCCGCCGCGACGCTTGCCGTAGTAAGCCTGCATGGCGTCGTCGAAGGCCGCCACCAGCTCGCTGTCGTCGGTGTAGTAGTCTTCCTTGAGGATGGCCTCCACCGGCAGGCGCGGCTTGACCTCCGGGTCATGGGCCGGGTAGCCGAGGCACATGCCGAACACCGGGTAGACGTGCTCCGGTAACCTGAGCAGGTCGCTGATTTCCTGAGGGTTGTTGCGAATGCCACCGATGTAGCAGATGCCGAGCCCCTCTGATTCGGCGGCAATGGCCACGTTCTGGGCCATGAGCGCGGTATCCACGGTGGCCACCAGCAACTGTTCGGTCATGCCGCGGACCACGTTGGCTCCGGTGCGCTCGGACGCTCGGTGGGGCGCTTCATGTCGGCGCAGAACACCAGGAAGTCGGAGGCGGTCGCGATGTACGACTGCCCGCCTGCCAGCTCGGCGATCATCTCGCGATTGGCCGGTTCGTTCACGTGGATGAGGGTGTAGGCCTGGACGTGGCTGGAGGTCGCGGCAGCCTGGCCGGCTCGTATCAGCTCCAGCAGCATCTCGCGTGAGATCTTCTGGTCGGTGAATTTGCGAATTGAGCGGTGGGATTTCAGCAGTTCGATGGTGGAATTCATGTCGCCTCGCGGAATGCGTGTCGATAGTTAACCTGCTTATTGTCTTACATTACGCAACGCATTGCATTTCACCGAGCGGTTGCACGCACAGCTGGGCCAGCTTGCCCTCCCCTGGAGTAAGCTGGCATCGTCACCAGGCAATCATTCCCGCCTGACCACAAGGAGCGACCGTCATGTTTATCGCCATGAACCGTTTTCGGGTCAATCCCGAGAGAGTGGAGGAGTTCGAACAGATCTGGCTGGAGCGGGAAACCCACCTGCAGGGCCTGCCCGGTTTCGTCGAGTTCCATATGCTGCGCGGCCCCGAGGAGGAGGATCACGTTCTCTACGCCTCCCACACCATCTGGAAATCGCGCGAGGATTTCGAAGCCTGGACGCACTCCGAGGCATTCCGCGCCGCCCACGCCAATGCCGGGCAGAGCCGCCGCGAGGGGCTCTATCTGGGCCCGCCGAAGTTCGAGGGTTTCGAGGTTATCCAGACGATAAGCGAAGCGGGCGACGCTTGACCAGGGCCGGCATCGCGGCCCGCGCAGGGGCCCGATGCTTGCCTTGATGCTCTACCACATCACGCCGGACTGCCCCAAGGTCGTCCGGCGTGTGCGTTCAGGGCGAGCGCCACCTGTCAGCCGAGCTGCCGGCGCCAGCGGTTTTCGATGGTGTCGAGCTCGGCCGGACCGTAACGGGCGATACCGCCTCCGCTGTAATGTGCCCAGAGCTGATCGCCGAAGTCGTAGTGCCACCACTCACTGGCAGGTTGGTAAAACCCGCTTTCTGCATCACGTGATAGAGCAGACGTCGATTGTTCCTGGCCTGGCGCTGTGCCGCGCTCAGTGGCGTCAGGGTCTCGAAGTGATCGGTATGCGAGGCCGGAATGGCTTCATCGAACTGCGTACCCATATCGAGGGGCATGCCATCGGCGTCGCAGAGGGAGACATCCACGGCGCCGCCCGTCAGGTGAGGGCTCGGAGCCATCGGGTCTCGGCTCGGCAGCGAGACAAACTCACGTGTGCGCACCATGAGCTCACCATCATCCAGCGCTGGATGATGGTGGTGGATCGCTTCGTGCAGTGTATCGAACAGATACTGCTGCACACGCCACGGCCTCCAGCCGTCGAGGACCACCATGCCGATTCCATCGGGCAACTGCCGGGCGGCATGAAGTAGCGCCCGGTAGACTCCCTCGCGCACAAAGCACTCCGGCACTGCGCCAGGAATTCCCAGCCGCGCATAGGCGGGGAACACCTTGATGGGCTCGGGCGCCAGGCTCATCGGAACAAGGCGTTCACCGCACTCTGTGATCGGTAGCGCGGACACATGCCCCCACTCGGGCGAATCGACGCTGGGGACCTTGGGTAATGGGGTGCTGTCGGCACCTGGGGAGTCGGAGGTCGGCATAGGCTTATCCAAGGGCATGGGGCAGCCACAACGTGAGCGGCGGGAACAGGATCAGCAGCAGTTGGACCGCGATGGCCGTCAACACGAATGGCCAGATGGTCCGGAACAGCGAGACGATCTCCAGTCGGCTCACTGCCGCTGCCACGAACACGCAGGCCCCCATGGGCGGGGTGATCAGCGCAATGGTGATATTGAGCGTAATGACGATGCCCAGGTGAATGGGATCGATGCCGGCCATCATGGCGACGGGTGCAAAGATAGGCGTGAGCAGCATCAGCGCCGAGACCTCTTCCATGAACATCCCGGTGACAAAGGTGATGCCGCTGAGCATCAGCAGGATCAAGAAGGCGTTATCGATATAGGGAGACAGCAGCGTGACAAACTGCGCCGGCACCTGGGCATAGGAGAGCAGCCAGCTGATGGTGGCAGACGCCGCCATGATCAGGAAGATGGCCGACGTAAGGCGTGCGGTATCAACAATCGCCTGCCAGAACTGGGACAGCCTGAGCCCTCCCAGCACGATGCCACACAGCGCGACGTACAGGGCGGTCAAGGCACCCGACTCGGTCGGTGTGACAAAGCCCATGACGATGCCCGCCACGATGATGAACGGTGCCACCAATGCCGGCAGGGCGGCGATCGCTGCCAGCCCCAGTTCCTTGGCCTTCGGCAACTGGCCACGTTTCGGCAGGCCGTTGCGCCAGGCATACAAGGCGTTCATTGCCATGAATGCTACGCCCAGCAGCAAGCCCGGGATGACTCCGGCCAGGAACAGGTCCCCTACCGACGTGTTGGTCAGTGACGCATAGAGGATCATGAAGATACTGGGGGGAATGATCGGCCCGATGAGCGAGCTGCCTGCCGTGAGTCCGGCCGCGAAGGCGCGTGAATAGCCTTCCCGTTCCATCGCCGGTACCAGCAGGGAACCAAGGGCCGAGGTGTCGGCCACTGCGGAGCCATTGACCCCGGCAAAGAACACGCTGGAGACGACGTTGACGTGGCCCATGCCGCCGCGGAAGTGGCCTACCAGGAGACGGGCCAGTCCCATCAGACGCTCGGTCAGTCCGCTGACGTTCATCAGGTTGCCCGCCAGGATGAACAGCGGAATCGCCATCAGGGAAAAGACATTGATGCCCCCAAAGAACTGCTGCGGCAACATGCGTGGAATCATGCTGGGGTCGACGAAGAAAAAGCCGACCATCGCCGTAGTCAGCAGCGCGATGAACAATGGAAGCCCCAGCAGCACATGGCCCAGGAACACGGCCAGCATGGTCAGGATCATGGTGTGGCCTCCTCTGTTGCGACTCGCAGTGGAGCGGGGCCATACCAGAGGACATGCCAGGCAAGCAGGGCAAAACCGATGGGCAGCGACATGAGCGGAACCGTACGGCTGATACCGAGCCCCGAGGTGGTAAACATGCTGACAGAGTGTGCGTAGCGGTAGCTGACCCAGGCGCCGCCCAGCGCAAGGCAAAGCGTCAGCAGCCACTGATAGAGGTTCAGCAGGCGGGTCAGAGCGGGCGGCAACAGGCGCTCGATCAGCGCGACACGCATATGGCCGCCCTCTACCCAGACCGCACCCGCGGCGAGCATGACGGTGCCGATGATGAGAAATCGGGCGAGCTCATCGGTCCAGATCGGTGCGCCACCGGCAAAGTAGCGCATGAAGACGCCATAGAGGATGGCGGTCAGATTGATCAGCAACAGGCTGGCGGCGACTGTCAGCGACAAAGGCCGGCTGATCGCCAGCACGCGATGGCGCAGTGACGACATGAGAAAAATCCTGTGAGAAAAAAGGGCCGGGAGTCCCGGCCCCGGAAGATCCTGGTGGCCTGGGTCAGTCGAGCAGGTCGCTCATTCCAGCATCCTCGAGCGCCATGTCGACCCACTGTTGATCGATGCCGCGCTCGGACAGCCATTCCAGGTAGGCCGGCTGGCCAATGTCACGGAAGGCGGCCAGATCCTCGTCGGAGGGGCGAATCACCTCCATGCCTTGCTCTTCGAGGAAGGTGATACGCTCCTCCACCTGGGACTCGTTGTGGATGCGAGCGTTATGGTTGGCCTCGGCAACGGCCTCCATGAAGGCGTCACGGATATCGTTGTCCCAGCCCTCGATCATCTGGCTGTTGCCGACCAGGAACTGGTTGGAGTACTGAATGTTAGCGAGCGTCAGGTAGTCCTGCACCTCGTAGAGACTGCCCAGGATGATATACATCGGCGGGTTCATCTGGCCGTCGGCGACGCCGGTGCGCAGCGACATATAGACTTCGGTCCAGGGAATCGGTGTGCCAGATGCCCCGAAGGATTCATACAGGGCGACCTGGCTGGGGTCCATGGCGCGGAAGCGCAGCCCATCGAAATCGTCGGGATGGGTAATTGCCTTCTTGTTGTTGGTAAAGGCCAGGAAACCACCCTCCTCGACGACCGCCAGCATATCGACACCGGCTCGCTCGCGGAGCGTGGCCTCGATCTCATGCCAGTAGTCGCCCTCATCGAAGAAGGCACGAGCGTCGTCGAAGTCATCGAACAGGAACGGAATTGCGCTGACAAAGATTTCATCCACCAGCGGAGAGACGCCAGCGAACGACGCCACGTTCAGCTTGGGCGTATTCATGGTCTGCTCCATCCGGTCCTCTTCTTCCCCCAGCATGCTGTTGGGATAGAGTTCCAACTGGATTTCGCCACCGGTCTTGTCTTCCACCAGCTCCTTGAGGTTTGTGGCGAAGACGTGCACGGCGTTCTTGTCGGGATCGGGTGCGCCGTTGTAGCTCAGGTTGATGGTGGTCGCGGCCATCGCCTGGCTAGTGAGCAGCGCGCCCCCCAGCAGGCAGGCGGACGCCAGGGCAGTCAGCGGAAAGCGAGGTGACACAGTCATCGGCAAACTCCTTGTTTTTGGGAAGGACATTAGCAGGGTATGGATTGATCCGTTGACTATGCAATACCCAAAGTGTTGCTAAATATGCAACATCTAGACCTGTTCAACCAGCAGCCGAGGCGCATCGCCGCGGAAGAAGCGCATGCCCTGACTGAGGTGCGTAAGGCAGGTCTGGGCGGCCACACTCAGCTCACGTCCGTCCAGGCTCACGATCTGGCACGCGCCTCGCTCATGATCGGGTATGACAAGGGCAAGTGGTGAATCTCACCACGCTCGATTTCATCCACCACCGTCAATTCCGGCATGAAGGTCACCCCGATGCCGGAGCGCACGAAGTTCTTCAGCACCGCCACGGAGTTGGTATGCAGCCGAGCCTTGAGGTGCACCCGCTCCTGGTGGGCCACCATGTTGACCATCTGGCGCATCCCGAAGGGGTTGTCCATGAGTGCCAGGGGCCAATCGGCCAGGTCCCGCAACATCAGGGGGCGTGTCAATGCCAGGAGAGGATGATCAGGGGGCACGATCACGTCGAGGGGCTGGCGCGTCTCGACATGACAGTGAAGCGATGGGTCGACAGGCGGAGCGTAGAGCAAGGCCAGGTCTACCTCGCTGTCTTTCAGTAGCGACATGGCCTCATTGACGCCGGCCATGCGAATTTCCACTTCGATGCCGGGAAAGGCGTTCATGAAGGCATTCATCGGTGCGGCGATGAGATCGGCAATGAACCCTTCACCGACGGCAATACGCACCTCACCACGGGCCACCCCCTGAAGCGCGACCAGCTGCGAAAGCACCGCCTCCTCCGCAGAGCGCTGTGCATGAAAGTGCTGAACCAGCAGCCTGCCGGCTTCCGTGGTACGCATGCCTCCCCCATATCGCTCACATACCCGAACACCCAATTCTTCCTCGAGCTGCTTGAGCTGACGGCTGATCGCTGAGGGATCGATATTCAGGTGGGCAGCGGCACGTCGCAACGAACCGCGACGAATCACTTCGTTCAGGTAGGCAAGCGCACGGGGATTCAGCATGAAGGCTCTTCCTGGCATCGGTATGGGGTAAGCAGGGCTTGGTCTGCCGCTTACCCTATCCCGAAATCAACGCTTCATGGGAGTGCGGCCAATGTCGGTCTGGAGTTCCTGATAAGGTCGGGTTCTCGATGAGCTACCTGATGACGGCACTACACTATCCATGGACATTATTGCGCAAATGGCACCATGGAACGGCGGCGCTCACAGCGGCAGGTGCATGATGGCACCACGCAGGCCGCGCTCGTCGGCCCATAGCTTGCCCAGGGTGATGGGAAGGCGAAAGCGACGCTTGCCTGCGGCGCCGGGATTGAACAGCAGCCGGCCATCCTGCCATTGATTGCGCGGCTTGTGGGAGTGGCCATGGAGCACGGCATCGCAGGGCGTGGCCGGGTCGAATTCCTTGATGATATGCACCAGATGCAGGCGCCAGCCGTTGACGCTGAGGTCACGGGTCATCGGCAACGCCTCGGCCCAGGGCTCGGTATCGATGTTGCCACGAACCGCCGCCAGCGGCGCGAGGTCGCCCAGCCGTTCGAGAATGGCGGCGTCTTCATCCCGGCTGCCCACGTCGCCCAGGTGAAGGATAAGCCCGCAGCCCTCCAGCATGGTCAGCGCCTCGGGGCGCAGCAGGCCGTGGGTATCGCTGATGATACCGATCGGCAGCTCGGTGGCGATGTCCGATAGCGTTTCCATGACCCTCCGATGGATCGTCCAGCAGTACGACTCCCTGGATGCCTGTCAGGCTACTACAGCCCCGCGTGATGCTTCATGGCTATTCCCTGTTGACCAACGATCCCGCCAGGTAGTGTGATAGCCCTACCGTCGTACGCAGTGCCCCCCGCCCTGCCCCAGCAAAGAGACCTCCATGCGAAAGATACTGCTCGTCGACAACGGCTCCCTGCGCCCCCAGGCCACGCTCAACCTGCGCCGGCTAGCTCAGGCCCTGAGCCAGGCCACCGGCGAGGCGGTAGAGGCCACTTCGCTGCTGCACTCCAACAAGATCCCCCCCGAGAAGCTCGATGGCCACAAGGCCGTAACCCTGGGGCCGCTGGCCGAACGGGCAGCCGCACAGGGGGTGACCGAGCTACTCATCCTGCCGTTCTTCTTCGGCCCCAGCCAGGCGCTGACCCACTACCTGCCCGAACGCCTGGCCGAGGTTCAAGCCAGCTACCCGCAGTTGGGTATCAAGGTCGCCATGCCGCTGGTGGACAGCCAGGCGCCGGTGGACCTGCGCCTGGTGCGGCTGCTGGCGGAGAACGTGCGCGAAAAAATGCTGGGACTGTCACAGCCGAAGGTGGTGCTGGTGGATCATGGCAGCCCGATCCCGGAGGTGACGGCGGTGCGCAACTACCTCGCCGGGCAGCTCAGCGTGCTGCTGGCCGATGAGGCCAGCTGTGTCACCTTCGCCTCCATGGAGCGACGCGAAGGTGAGGCCTACCGCTTCAACGAGCCGTTGCTGGTCGACCTGCTGGCCGCTCCCTCCATGGCCCACGGCGACGTGATTCTCTCCATGCTGTTCCTCTCCCCCGGGCGCCACGCCGGCGAAGGCGGCGATATCGCGGAGATCTGTGAACAGGCGATGGCCCGATCCCCCGGCCTGAACGTCACCACCACCCGACTGGTGGGTGAGAACGACGCCATCGTGGGTATCCTCGTCACCCGCCTGCAGCAAGCCCTGGCAGGTGAACCGCTGCTGGCGGAATTGCACCCTCTCGGCGCGTCTACCTGATGCTTGTCAACCGAGTACGGCAGCCAGAGACAGGTAGGTGGCACGCTGCATTCCTGCCTGTGCGATACCCCTCGGGTGCCTCGACGCCGGCTCGTGCCCGCGAGCCGGAAACCGAATGCGAATCGCACACAAGAACAATATCAAATAGCTGAATTTAAAGGAAAATTGACCATCACTTCAATTCACCATAGGATGAGTCTTATACCCCCTGCACGAAAAATTCAAGGATTCGCATGAAAGGCAAACAGAACATCATCGATGCCCTGAACGGCCTGCTCGCGGCAGAACTCGCCGCCATGGACCAGTACTTCATTCACTCCGAGATGTACGCCGACTGGGGGCTTGGCAAGCTCCATGAGCGCATTGCCCACGAGTTCGACGATGAAAAGGGCCATGCCAAGCAGTTGATCGAGCGGATCCTGTTCCTTGAAGGCAAGCCCGACATGCACACTCGCACACCGGTTCGCGTCGGCCAGGACGTGGAGGAAATGCTCGGCAACGACCTCCAGCTCGAGTACGAAGTTGGCGACGCCCTGAAGGAAGCCATCGCCCTGTGCGAGCAGGAGCATGACTTTCAGACTCGCAGCATACTCTTGGGACTGCTGGCCGACACCGAAGAGGATCATGCCTACTGGCTGGAGCAGCAGCTGCGGCTGATCAAGATGCTGGGCAAGCCGAACTACCTGCTCTCCCAGATGTGACCCCTGCCGATAACACGCCAGACCGGCTGGCCGGCGCCTGCCGGTTCAGGCGTTGCACCGGTCAAGCAAGTCCCGCCCTCGCTCCGTGAGAGCCAGCTGCCGGTGCGGCCACTCCTCCTGATTGTTACTGACGATAAGCAGCGGCTGCGGTGCGTCGATCAGCCGCTGGAGCAACCACCAGAACATCAGGTCGCCCAGGTAGGGCAAGGCTCGTATTCGCGCATGAGAAGCGAGAACGCCTTGCCCACCGACAGCGGGCCGTGGTCACGAACGATCTCCAGCACCAGCCTTTCCGTCAGGCCTAGACCGGTGTCCGCGGCAGGCAGCTCCTGCAGGTGGCGAGCCAGCGCACGGCCCATCATCGGCAATGCCGGCGTGCCGGTAGCGACCAGGGCCTGCAGCGCTTCGGGATTCTCCGCGGTGAGGGCCTTCCAGGCCCGGGTGCCCAACTCGAGCAACGGAGACTCGACCGGGCGGCGCTGCCGCCACAGCCAGGCGAGCAGGTCCGGGGCGAGCTGGCCGATGCCGATGAAGCGATCCACGCCGGGTACCGATTCCACCGCCACCAGCTCCACTCTGCCCCTGGGCGGGTCTGCATTCAATCGATGCAGCAAATAGGCAAGAATCAACTGGTCGTAGCTGTCGTGCTCGAACCACAGCACGATACGCTCATAGCGTTCCAGCTCCTCAAGTGCCTTGTACCCCCTGCGCAGCCGGGCCAGGGCGTCGCCCTCGGCCATGCCGGAAATCTCCGCCAGGAAACGAGCCCTGAGCCGCACCAGCTCCTCTGGCGGCAGGTCATGTAACGGACCGATGCAGAACGGATCGGAGAACTCCAGGAAATCACCCTCAAAGCCGGCGGTACCCAAGGTATGTTCGATATCCGAGCCGCAGCGAATGTGCAGCGTAGTCATGTCACGGTCGCCGCGCTGGGCTATCTGCCACCGTGAGGCGTCGAGCGACTCGATATGCGACTTGAAGTTGGGCCAGCTTGGGAAACCGCATTCTCGGGCAATGACAAACTGGGTATCGGCGAGCTTCAATGGCGTCTCGCGCGGTGGCAGGTGCTTGAGTATCCGCGCCAGGGCATCCGGCTCATCGGCTCGTGCTGCCTTGAGCAGTTCCTTGGCGCACTTGCGCTGCTGTTCGAGATTGAAGCGGCCGTGCGACGTGGCGTCACGCCGGGGGAGCGTTGTCATACGATTCCCTCCATGCGCCTGTGTCCGCCGGGCAGGCCGGGAGTCGTATGGAACAGGATGTGTGAAGCAATGGGCGCAGCCCTTTCCGCGGACGGAGACGCCTGTGCGGCGCTGCACATAGCCTCGCGCGGTTGGGGGAAGGTGTCAATTGGGGCCGACCTCTGTCTGCTGACGAACATACGCCGGCACCCGAAGTGTGTATGGTGACGGACGTCCACTTCCCTTGGTGGAGACCTCTCGTTGACTGTCGGCTTTCTCGGCCGGGACCTTCCTGTCGCCTCCTCTGAGTCCAGACCTGAGGTTTGCGATTCATGCTTCCTGATTCCCTTCGAACCATTATCGACACCGCGACACAACTCGCCGATACCCGTCAATCGGCCGTTGTGTACTGCGAGGGCAATTTCAATCGAATCGATGGCAAGACGGCCAACGGCCTGGTGCGCAGCAGCGAGAAGTATCGCCTTCTGTCCGTGATCGACAGCACACTGGCCGGTGAAGACGCGGGTATCGCACTCGGCGAGGCAACGGCAGGCATCCCCATCGTGGCAGACCTGGCGGCAGCACTCGCCGGTACCGAAGCCCTGCCCGACGTGCTCATCTTCGGACTGGCACCCCTGTCAGGCTTGATGTCCGAAGCGGACCGCGCCGTGGTACTGGCAGCAGTGGGCGCAGGCATCAGCGTGGTATCCGGCCTGCACGAGTTCCTGGCGGATGACCCGGAGATTTCGGCGGCGGCACTTGCTACCGGGGTAACGCTTCACGATATCCGCCGGCCACGCCCCACCAAGCACCTGCGCATGTTCGATGGCGCCATCGGTGACGTCGATTGCATACGCATTGCCGTGCTGGGCACGGATGGGGCGATCGGCAAGCGTACCACCTCGACGCTGCTGACCCAGGCGCTCAACGATGCCGGCATTCGTACCGTGATGGTGGGGACGGGGCAGACCGGCCTGATGCAGGGCGCCGCCTATGGCGTGGCGCTGGATGCCATTCCCGCCCAATTCGGCGTTGGCGAACTGGAAGGGGCCGTGCTTGCCGCCTATGAAGCGAGCGCCCCGATGTCATCGTGATCGAAGGCCAGGGTGCATTGAGCCACCCGGCCTACCTGAGCTCGACGGTGGTGCTGCGCGCCAGCCGCCCCCAGGCGGTGATCATGCAGCATGCGCCGGCCCGCCGGATGCTCAGTGACTACCCCGAAGTTCGCATGCCCTCGCCTCTCTCCGAGATCAAGCTCATCGAGATGTTCGGCAAGACCCGTGTCATCGGCGTTGCCATCAACCATGAAGACATGACCAAGGCGGAGGTTCTGGCGACCGCGGTCCGCTATGAGGCCGAACTTGGCATTCCCGCGACCGATGCACTCTGGCACGAGCCGGCGGAGCTGGTCGCCATGGTCACCACCGCCTTTCCCGAACTCAAGGAATGCAAGCAACTGGCAATGGCGTGATCTGCCCCCGCATCGAAGTCGACCTGGCCAAGATCGAGTACAACACCCGCGCCCTCGTCACGCTGCTATCCGGTCGTGGTATCGACGTCACCGGGGTCACCAAGGCGACGTTGGGCTCACCCGAGGTGGCAAGGGCCATGATCGCCGGAGGTGTGTCGCGTCTCGGCGATTCACGGCTCGAAAACCTCGAAGCGCTCCGCCATGCGGGTATACAGACCCCTTTGACGCTGCTGCGATCGCCCACGCCGGATCAGGCCGAACGGGCAGTGGCATCCGCCAATATCAGCCAGGTGAGCGAGCTTGATGTCGTGAAGGCGCTGTCAGTGGCGGCGGGCAGGCGCGGGGTGGTTCACTGCCTGGTGTTGATGGTGGAGCTGGGCGACCTGCGCGAGGGCGTCATGCCCGGTGATGTGCTCGACGTTGCCCGGCGCATATCGCTTACGCCCCATGTCACCCTCGCCGGCCTCGGCACCAACCTGGCGTGTCGGGCCGGTGTCGTGCCCAGTGCCGATAATATGGGCGAGCTGTCTGCCCTGGCCACCCTGATCGAGGCCAGACTGGGCCTGCACCTGCCGCTCGTATCCGGGGGCAATTCGGCCAATCTCGCCTGGGCCTTGGTCGCACCCGCGGGCCGAATCAACGACCTGCGTCTCGGCGAGTCGATCCTGCTGGGCTGCGATCCCCTCACGCGGATACCCCTTAGCGGCCTGCACACCGATGCCTTCACCCTGGTGGTGCCCGTCATCGAGTCGCTGGCCAAGCCCACAGTGCCACGCGGCGCAACCGGCGAGACGGCTTTCGGCGTAGCGACGCCAATGGGCGAGCGCGGCACCATCATTCAGACGATCGCCGCCATCGGCCGGCAGGATGTCGACCCGGACGGTCTGACACCGCCACAGGGCATCAGTGTACTCGCCGCCAGCAGCGATCATCTGGTGCTGGAAACGCAACAGCGCCAGGCACCCGGCACGGAAATCCGCTTCGGGCTCGACTACTCGGCCCTGCTGCGTGCGATGACCTCGCCATTCGTGACGACCACCTTCGTCACCACGACACGCCAGCCGCTCTCCGATAGCCACTCTCCGATAGCCACTCTCTGAGAATCGTCAGGCCCTGACCCCCTGACTCATCCGACGTCGCGTTCCTCCAGCGCCCGACGGAACTCCTCCCGGTAGGCCGATTCATGCTGCCCGGGATCCACCGGGAAGCGCCCCAGTTCCACGGCAAGGTCGAAGAAGCCCTGTGCAGGCAGGTTCTCGCCCCAGCGACTGACGACCAGTGACGCGATGAAGGGCCGCCCCTGCTCGGCGTCTTCATGCATCAGGCTTCCAGCGCCTGGGCGACCCGCTGGATAGTGCGCGGAGGCTTGAGGCCCAGCGCTTCGGCGAGCTGTTGATAGGTCATCGGCAGCGTGGCAGCTGGTGCCGCTTCGAGCAGGCGGCGAGCCTGAGTGGCGAGTTGAGCTTCATGTTTCATGACGGCGGCATTGAGACGGGAGCCTTGGCTCCCGTCTCGGTGGTTCCTCAAGAAGGATGCTTCTGCTGGTGGGTTGGAGGCTGGCGTTTCTCGCCTTCTTCTTCCTCGGGCTTGGCCGATCCCTGGTGGGCAAGGCGGGAGGCCTCGTCGAGGCGCGGGTGGTTGTCGAGGAACTCGCGGTGCGGGTCCTGCAGGGCATCCAGCGCCTGGAGCGCATGGGTCAACACGTGGATGGCGGCCAGCACGTCCTGGGTATTCCCGGTCTCCGAGATGGTGTGCATGTTGCGAATCGGGAATCCGATGGAGGTCGCGGCGCAATCCACGGCGGCCAGCACGCCGGCCATGCCGTCGGTGCCGGTGTCGGCACCGACGATGTCGCGCTGCATGGGGATTCCGTGTTCCCGGGCTGTGGTCTCGATGATGCGGTTGAGCTGCTCGCTGGCAATGGCACCCACTGACATGGTGAATCCCTTGCCCATCTCCAGCGGCTGCATGCGCCGGTCGCCGATGCCGGGGGCCGCCACGTAGTCATGATTGACGTCCACCCCGATCACCACGTCGGGGCGCAGTTCTCCGGCAAGGACCCGGCTACCGAAGCGCCCGATCTCCTCGTAGCTGGCGATGGCAAACAGCACTCGTACCTGCTCGGTGCCGCCGGCCTCGGCGATCAGCCGCGCCACTTCGGCGGTGACGAAGCAACCCAGGCCATTGTCCAGATAGGCGCCGTAGAAGGTGTCGGGGCTGAAGCCGGGGCGGATGGGCCGGTCGAAGAGGATCGAATCACCGGGGCGCACGCCGAGGTTGAGCACCTGCTGCTTCTTGTTCTCGCCGTGGATCTGCAGATCGAGGTAGATCTGCTCCTTCTTGATGCCCTTGCTGCCATCACGCTGGGCCGGGTCGGAGAAGTGGATCGCGCCCAGCGCTTCCACGGTACCGCCCCGGATGATGCGATAGCTGCCCGGCCTTTCGGGGTCTTCGCTGAACAGCTTGACCTCATGGCCGATCAGCACGGTGGGCAGGAAGGCGTCGGTATTGATCCAGATCTTGCCGTCGTCACCGATACTGCGCACCTGCATGCGGATCTTGTCGGCATGGCCGATGATCATCACCTTGAACAGGTCGTCCCGGCCCGGATGGGTGTCCAGCACCACACCGGCGTGTCCCTTGTACTGGTGCAGATGCCAGTCGTCCAGGGCGAAACGCTCGAAATAGGGCTTGAGCACGCCATAGGTCATGGCCCCCTCCAGGCCGATTGGGCTGGGTGCATCCAGAATCTGCCGCATCAGGGAAAACTGCTTCTCAGGCATGGGCTGGGCCCAGGGCTTGTTCGTCTCGCTCATGTGCTCCCCTTTGCTATTTTCTGTTCAGTAATACCCCTAGTCTGACAGATTCCATCGCCATCGACCTGCCGGGCCGGTGCACGCGGATCACACCGGGTGCCAAAAAGAAAGGCAAGGCACAGTGGCCTTGCCTTACCCTGTAGCTTCAGCGGAATTCTACAGCTGACCTTTTACTGCCTGGCCGTGACGTCATCCCACACGACTAGTCATGTCCCCAGGCCTCCGACAGGGTCATGTCGTCATCCACTTCGCTGTAGCGCTCCTCGTCATATTCGTTGCCACTTTCCAGCTCGTCTTCACCATAGGTCTGCTGGAATACCAGTTGATCGTCCTCCAGCAGCATCTCCGCCAGCGGTAGCGTAATGTCCGTACCACCCATGCCCCAGAAACCTCCGACGGTGATGACCGCATGAAGGTCCCCGGTGTCGTTGTGCTTGACCACCTCCTGGATATCGCCGATCTCCTCATCCTGCATATTGATGACGGTCATGCCTTCCAATTCGCTGACTTGCAGGGCGCCAAGCGACTCATCCAGCGTGGCCTCGGCCGGACCCGCTTCATCGAACGCGTCGTCGGCATCGGTTGGAGGCGCTTCACCGACGTCCATATCGTCGGCTTCCATCTCCTCATAGTCTTCGACATCGTCGCCTTCGGCATCCAGGTCGTCTTGATCCATCGCATCCTGGTTGTCTTCGCTGTACTGCTCGGGCTGCTCTTCGCTCATTGTCGTATCGCCGTTGAGCTCGGTATCGTCCTCGGCGTCCTGGGCCAAGGCGCCACCTGCAAGGCCGGCGGAAATGGCGCCGATGGCCATCGCCAGTAGAGTTCTCTTCATAACATTCCTTTTCATGGCACTCCCTCCTAGAGTAAGAACTACTTTTACAAGATAGGTCGTGCACCTTGGGCGATACAGGAGTATCGCGCAGCAAAACGTCAGTGAAAGAAGCCGCTTCGTCACCGAGGATTAACTTACATTACAAGGCGCTGTAACAGCCCGCCGCAATGGGCACATTGACACACCGCGGGATGGAGCCTGGTGCTGCTTATTCAGCAATCACCGTCGACCTGTGCGGATCGTAGCGATAGCGTGCCCCATCGACCTCGAACACCAGCTCGCCTGAGTGCCATTCAACGGCGGTATAGCGAGTGTGAGCGGGCACCTGTCCCTCATGGTCCGGTGTGCGTATCGCCGTGGCATTCTCGCTGACCGCCTCGCCCAGGTTCTGGCGATCGACCACAATCAGGGTATGACTCGGTGCCGGGCTCTCGGCTTCGAAGACCGCGTAGCGTCCGCTTTCGCTCCAGGGCCCGAGCATCAGGCTGCCGCCATACTGGAACGCGGCCGGCTTGGGGTCGCGACTTCCCGCCCGCACCAGCCAGCCGGCACTATGGGCGGCACCGTCGGTAGCGACCGCCAGCCACTCTCCGTCCGGCGAAAGGGAGGCATCGGTGAACTGCCCCGATGCGCCGAACTCGGTATCGGCATCGACCGGATGCTGCCGGGGATATCCTTGATGTGAAGCAGAAGAGTGCCGTCTGTGGCGTGGAGCTTGCTATCGCCTACCTCCAACTGCGCCAGCCCAGCCCCGTCTGCGTTCGGTGAAGGGGTTGCGCAGCCGACCAGCACCGGCAGGCTCGACAGGATGAGTAGACATACGCGAAAAACGGCAGGGGAACTCATCTTCATTCGCTCCTCGATACAGCGGTCGGATAGGCTGCAGGCTGGGGATGGCTGCGAGTCATGCTGTGGCGGGCCTTGATAAGCGCATACAGCCAGGCAAGACTCTCGGACACGCCTTCCTAGCGTAGGAGCAAATGGTTCAGGCGCCTATGCGTGCGAAGGCGCTCTTCACGATGAAGCACATCAAAGGCGAGGACAGCACTATGCACACAGCGCGTCGAGGTGGACGCTGGCCGTCGGTATCGGCACTGCTCGCCCTGGCTCTGCTCGGCCTGGCGACCCTGCTGATGGCCGCGGCGGGGCCAGCCTATCGCCTGGAATGGCTCACCTTGAGCGGTGCCTTCGGCCTGTTGCGATACGGGGTCTACGCCGCCGGTGCCGCGGCCGGGCTGGGCCTGATCTCCCTGGTTATCGCCGCCTTCTGTCGGCGCAGCGGGGCGGCACTGACCGGCGGCCTGGTCCTGATTGGCAGCGCCTTGCTGCTGAGCGTGCCGCTGACGCACCTGCAACAGGCTCGGGCAGTACCGGCGATCCATGACATCACCACCGATACCGAGGACCCACCTTCCTTCAGGGCGCTGGTGGAGGCCCGTGAAGCCGCGCCCAACGCCGTGGCGTACCCCGGCGAATCATTCGCCCGGCAGCAGCGCGAGGCCTATCCGGATATCGCGCCGCTGGAGCTGTCGATGCCCCTGTCGGAGGCCTTCGATGCTGCCGTGGCAGAGGTAAAAGCCGCCGGCTGGGAGCTGACAGCCGTCGACAACGGCATCATCGAGGCCGTTGCCACCACCACCTGGTTCGGTTTCAAGGACGACGTGGTAATCCGCCTGCGCGAAAGCGAAGACGGTGTCAGGGTGGACATGCGCTCCGCCTCACGCATCGGCCGCAGCGACATTGGCGCCAACGCCGCAAGGATACGCGACTATCTCACGGCGCTGGAAGCGCGATCCCGGGGGGGAGAGTAGTCTGGTCCAATGACTGAGGCCCGGTGGAACCAGCGAGGGGAGTCATGGCGGCGCCCCTTGGCCAATAACCAGGCGCCGTCCGACGTTACCTGTCAGCCATGTCGGCTGCTGAGGATATGGTGCAGACTGCCGCACTCCACCATGCGGTCATCGCAATTGATCACGATCTCCGAACGGGCCAGTACATAGCTCTTGCCGGTGATGGTGTTCTCCACCACCTGGTGCTTGCCGCCGGCCTCTCGCGCCGAGACGAACTCGCCGATGAAACCGGTCTCGCGCAGGGAGACGGTTTCCAGGCGGTCGCCCGGCTTGATGGTCCCTTCGTAGTGCATCAGTGCCAGCCGCGCCGAAGTACCGGTACCCGTGGTGCTGCGACAGATCACTCCCGGGTGAACGTAGGTGGCGGAACGCGAACGGTAGAAGTCGTCGGCGATCTGTTCCACCGGGCCCATGAAGTGCAGGAAGGGCAGCGGCCCCACATTGCCCAGGGTGTAGTGGGAGAAGCCGCTGCGGGCCTGGATCGCCTCGACGATGCGGTGGGCGCATTCGGCCAGCGCCCGCTCCTCCTCCCGCTTGAGCGAGAAGCCCAGCTCCTCGGCATCCACCAGGCGTAGAAGCCACCGCTATAGGCGATGCTGTAGGTGACATCGCCCACCTCGGGAACATGGATGCGTGCGCGATGCGTATCGATGTAGCTGGGCAGCCCACCACAGGTGATGGCCTCGACCACCCCCTTCTCCACCAGCGCCTCGATCTGCACCAGTCCCGCCGGGGATTCCAGCATGAAGCGCTGCCGGCCCTCCTGCTTGGGAATCAGGCCGCTCTCCAGCAGCGCAGTGGCCGTGCAGATGGTGTTGGAGCCGGAATAGATCGGATAGCCCATCACCTCCATGATGATGTAGCCCATGCTGGCCTTGGGGTCGGTGGCGGGGACGATGAGGTCCACCGACATCTCGGGAATCCCGTAGGGCTCGTCCAGCAGCAGCCGACGCAGGCCGTCGGCGTCGTTCTCCAGATACTCCATCTGCTGACGTACGGTATCGCCAGGCAGCGGATCGATGCCGCCGATCACGATCCGGCTGACGTCCCCGCCGGCATGGGTATCGATCAGGCGCAGCGTCAATTCGTGGCTCATGCCGTCTCCTCGAGCGCAAAGGGCGCGCCGTGCTCATCCCACTGGGCGTCGGGCACGATGACGATCTTGCCCAGATAGTTGCTGCCGCGGTTGACGAAATAGGTTTCGGCCCGGTGCAGGTCGGAGAGCCTGAAGGCCGCATGCAGGACCGGCTTGAGCTGTCCTTGCCGTATCCACTCGATCAATTGCTCCGCCTCTTCCCGCGTGCCGTGCGAGACACCGAAGATCTGCACCTGATAGAGATAGATCCGGGTCCACATGATTTCGCTGAGGTTGCCGCCACTGGCGCCGGCGATGGAAAGGCGCGGATAGGTGGAGCGGCGCTTCATGTCGACGATCATGGTGTCGATGAAGCGGTCGGTCATCTCGCCGCCGACCAGATCCATCACCGCATCGATCGGGGCGCCATCGGTCGCTTCCAATACCCGATCGACGAAGGTGGGCAGGTCGCCGCGGTCGATCACCGCCTCGGCACCCATGGCCAGCAGAGCATCCTTCTTGTCGGGCTGACTGACGGCATAGGGGGTAGCCCCCACGATGCGGCACAGCTGGATCAGGGCAGTGCCGACGCCCCCGCTGGCGCCACTGACCAGGACCCGTTCGCCTGCGGCCACGTTGGCCGACGTCATCATGTGGTAGGCGGTCTGGTAGGAGCACATGCCCAGGGAGGCGAGCTCTGCATCCGCGAGTTCCGCATTGGATACATGGTGGAACTGGTCCGAGGGCACAGCGACGTATTCGGCGAAACCACCGTCGGCACCGTGACCGTAGTAGTCCGGCATCAGGTTGAGGTTGCGTCGGGCATCGGGGTAGAGGTTGAAGTCCAGCAGCCCCCGCTGGCCGATGCGCTGGGGATCCACCCCTTCGCCCACGGCCGCCACGCGGCCGGCCACGTCGGCCCCCTGGATGCGCGGAAAGGTCAGGGTCGGTTCGCCGCCCATGGCAAAAGAGGTTACCTCGCCCTTGTCCTTTGTCGGGTAGAGCCCTTCGCGGGCCTTGCGGTCGGTATTGTTCTTGGCCGTCGCCGTGACCCGCACCAGCACTTCGCCCGGGCCGGGCTTCGGCGTGGCCACATCGTCTCGGTAGACCAGCTTGTCGATATCGCCATGGCCGGTCAGCAGCATCGCTGCCATCGTGTCGGGCACGTTCTCTGTCAGGGTATTGGCTGCCACGTTACCTCCTGCCGCGTTACCTCTTGGGTTGGGATCTCTCTGCTCGAACATAGCAGAAAATCTGCAGTCTCCCAGGGGCCCGGGGACGGCAAATTGAATCATGTCCGGCACCTCTGTAGACAGGCCTCGGCAGGGGCATTTCTTTCTGAATTGTGTGGCATTTTTACGGCTTCTTTCTTCTTGTCGCGCCTCGTTGGGCCTATGGTTATCCGCTCAAAGCCCCACGGAATTTGATTACCCAGCGAGAAATCTTCGATGCATCGGAACACATGGATGACTAAGCTCATGGTGCACGGGGCGCATGGGTAAGGAGATACCACGATGCGTGACTGGTTGATCATCAATGGCAAGGCGGGCGATGGAAAGCGCGGCGAGTCATTCTGGAAAGCTCACCTGAATGCGGCGGGTATTCTCGATTTGACGACCCGCGACCTGATGGACTCTGGCTGGGATAGCGACATCGGTCAAGGCGACCGGGTGCTCGTGGCCGGTGGCGATGGTTCCGTCAGTCTTGCGGCAGCACTGTGCGTCGAGCGGAAAGCGACGCTAGCCGTACTGCCCTCGGGTACGGCAAACGACTTCTCCCGCAATCTCGGCCTGCCGCAAGACCCTGAGCAGATATGTCGCCTGGTCGCCTCGGGCCAGACGGCCGACGTCGATGTCGCCTGGATCGATGACCGGCTGTTTCTCAATGTCGCCCACATCGGATTGGGAACGGTGCCCGCCCAGGAAGCCTCCCATGATCACAAGTCGCTATGGGGGCGCTTCAGCTACCTGGCCGTGCTGATGCGGAAAATGGGCGTGCAGCGAGGTTTCCATGCCAGGATCGAACATGATGGCGGCACTGCCGAAGGGCGATGGCTGACCATTGCCGTGGCTTCGGGGGCCTTTTTCGGTGGGGGCCAGCGTATTGAGGAGGCCCGCATCGACGATGGCAGGTTCGACATCGTCGCCATGCGACCCAGGTCGCGAATCCGTCTTCTGCTGGCGCTCCTGGCCACACGACTGCGGGGGCACGGGCCCGATGACACATCCACCCTGGTGCATGTGCAATCCTCCCGGTGTCGCATCCAGCTTCAACACGCCAAGACCTTGACCGCCGATGGCGAGATTATTGGTCGTGTGGCGCGGACAACGGCGATGACACGCCAAGGCGTGCTCAACGTCATCTGCCGCTCCATGGCGGCCGACGGCCTGAAGCCATCGCTGCTCGGCTTTGGCGTGGTAACAGCTAGTGACCAGAACGAGCCAAACGCCAGCGGCGGTAGTCCGTCGATGCGAGAGCAGCGACGCCGCGCTGGCGTCTGACACGATGGCTTGCCAGGGCTTGTCAATGATAATGCTTGCTGCAGTTGACAATTTCCCGGGCCAATTCGTCATCCTGGCACTTGCTGGCGATATCACTGATGCTTACGACGCCGGCCAGAGCCTTGTCATCGGGGTTGTTGAGCACAACCAGGCGCTGAACGCGCTGCTCCTGCATGTTCCGGAGCACCTCTTTCACCTCCTTGTCCTCGAAGGTGTAGAGCACATCAGAGGTGGCGATCGTGCTGGCCTTGTCATCGGGACTCTTGCCCTGGGCCAGGGCTCGCACGGCCAGGTCGCGATCGGTAACGGTGCCGGCAATCCTGTCGCCCTCCACCAGGGGCTCGAAACCTGAATTGCTCTTCGACATTCGCTCGGCCACCTCCCGGATGGTGGCATCGGCATCGAGATAATCCGGACGCTTCGTCATGACTTCACGTACTTGCATAATCCTGCTCCCTCTTGTCAGTGGCTATTCAACTACCTTGTTCCATTCCCAATTCCCTTTGTGAATAGCATGCCAGCGAAAGACCTGTCGGTTGTCGCTGCACAGCTTCCTGCTGTTCCTTGAAAGCTAGTGTCTGCGCCTGACAACTTCAACCGAACATCCATCGCAACATTTTGTTTTAAAATGTTTTTGTTACTCGATGTATCAATCATGGTGCATTTGTCGCCGACTGCTAGAGTAGAAAGCATCGCTATTTCGGTTCGGTGTCATGAAACCAATCCATCAGCAGCCACACGATCGAAAACCGCCCGACCCAGCCAAGCCCGGCAGTGGTGGAACCCCGAGTGCGCCGCCCCTCCGGCCCGGCTGGATATTGCTGCGAGGCCTGATACGTGAGGCACGTCACTGGGAAGGCATGACGGAACGGCTGGCGGATGCCCTGGGTGAGCCGGCACATGCTCTGGACCTGCCCGGCAATGGCCAGCGCTGGCGAGAGCCGAGCCCGACCCGAGTCGATGGCATGGTCGAGGCGCTACGCGACCAGATCGCCCGGGACGGCATCCCAGGCCCCCATCGAGTCCTGGCGATTTCCCTGGGTGGCATGGTGGCACTGCGCTGGGCACAGCGTTTTCCCGAAGAAGTGGCGTGCCTGGTGCTGATCAACTCGAGCCTGCGCGGCATCGCCCCTTTCTATCAGCGACTGCGACCCCGCCAGTATCCACGCCTGCTGCTGGCGCTGTTGCTACCGCTCGGCCATGAGCAACGCGAACACCTGATTCTTGGCATGACCACGCGGCTGCAGGACGACTTGCCCGGGGTGGCACAACGACACGCACGCTGGCAACGCGAAGCCCCCGTGAGCAAGGCCAACCTGGTGCGACAGCTGCTGGCCGCGGCGAGGGGGTTCGCGCCGCCCCAGGAGCTGCACGGCTTGCCGGCGCTGGTACTGGCCTCGCGATGCGACCAGATGGTGTCGTGGCGCTGCTCTAAGGCAATGGCAGAGCGCTGGGGATGGCCGCTCGAGTGGCACCCGAAGGCTGGCCACGACCTGCCGCTCGACGATCCCGACTGGGTGGTCGAGCGTGTTCGTCAATGGTACGGCGCGTCGCTATCGGGCTCGCAGCAGCCAGGAGGCGAGCGCCACCCCCACCAGCCCGATGGTGCTCCGGGGAAGGCGCCAAGGCCAAGGCTGACCCCCAGGCCGAAGAATAGCGCCCCACCGCCAATGAGAATGGCCGGTGTGCTGGTTGCGTGGGGCACATCCCGCTTGCGATAGCGCTCGAAGGCCACCACGGCGATCATCACCGGCGCTAGCATCAGGCACAGAGCCCGATCCACTCGAGCCGGCCGATCCAGAACCCAGGCTCACCAGGCATGCCGGCGTCGATGGGCCAGTCCAGGCGCACCCCAAGCCAGGTGGCGGGCAGTTCGGCCAGCTTGTGCCAGAGATAGAGCTGTAGCCCCAGGGCACCGAACATCGCCATCCATGGCCCCATGTGCTGGCGCTTGAGGAAGTTGCGCACCGGGGTCTCGAAGAGCACGACCAGGCCAACCTGCACCCACATCACACCGAGCAGCGCCAGGGTCGGCGGCAGCAGGTTGGTATCGCCGCCGACGTTGCCGTTGACCATGGAGACGGGGTAGTCGACCGCCACGGCAAGCCCCAGCCACGCCAGCCCGAGCAGCAGCAGACCCAATCCGGTGCGACGACCGAAGAAACGACCGTGCCACCAGGCGATGCCCAGCTGTTGCGGCAACACCCAGGCAAGGACAATGTTGATCCAGCCGAAGTAGTCATGGGTGTCGGTGACCCGTGCGCCGAACGTGAGCAGGTCAGCGGAACCGGTGGGCCAGGCGCGCAACAGGTCGACCGCGGCAATGAGCAGGATCAGCCCGACGACGGCTTGAGTCCCCAGCGACGGTCGGCCCAGACGCAGAACGGCAGCAGCAGCTGTACCCCAAGCAGGATCAGCAGGAACCAGAGGTGCACGGTCAGCGAGTGGTTGAGCGGCCCAAGGACGCCATCCCTGGTGAAAAAGGCAGTGAGCACGAAACCCGTCAGCACCACCAGGTAGGTGACGGTGGGTCGCGCCAGTCCCAGGGCACGGTCTGCCCACCAGTGCAGGTGTGGCTCGCCTCGCTCCAGGCGTTGCTGGACGCCCTGGGAGCTGACCGCGGCGGAGACGAAAATGAACAGCGGCACCACCTGCACCAGCCAGGTATACAGCCCCGCCGGCGCCCAGACGTCAAGGATATGGCCGGTATCCACCAGGATGCCATCCTCGACACGGGGCAAGGTTGCCGCCCAGTGCCCCAGCACCACGATGAGCAGCGCCAGGGCGCGCAGCGCATCCGGGTAGGGATCCCGTTCGTCCCTTTCCGTCTGCTTGTGCCGCGTCTCTTGCAATGGCCCCTGCCGTGTGTCGCTCACCACCTGCCTCCCGCTCCCTGGCTGTTGCGGCCCAGTTCGCCCTGCCGCCGCTCGGCCTTGCTCCCACTTCGCTGACACGAACACGCTTCGCGGCAACAATGCCATGTCCACCGGAAGGCTAGTTGAAGGCGTCGCGGTCAAACAAGGCAGCACTCGCCACCGGTATTCGAAGGGGCCGGGGTTTGTTGCTACGTTGGTTGGGCATGTTCCAGCGGATGAAAGGCTTGGCGAATGGGTATGTCGCACGACAATGGAAGCTTCCTGGGTAGCGCGACGCAGCGAATAGCCTTGGTGGCGGCGATGGGTGGGCTACTGGCAGGTGCCCCCGTGGCAGCGACAGCGGAAGTCGGCCTCCCCCGCTTCCCCTCCATCAGTCCTGACGGCTCGGAGCTCGTCTTCAGTTGGCGTGGCGATCTGTGGCGGGCGCCAACCGATGGCGGTGAAGCCATCCGCCTGACCCGCCACGACCTGGATGATCTCTATTCGAGCTGGAGCCCGGACGGGGAGTGGGTCGTGTTTTCTTCGATGCGCGACGGCTACCTGAACCTGTGGCGCATGCGTCGTGACGGCGGCGAGCTGACCCAGCTCACCCACGGCGACCAGCACCTGCGCAACCCGAGCTATGGCGTCGACGAGGACGGTGAGCCGGTCATCACCTTCTCCGGCATGCTCGAGGCTGACGTCTACCGTGACCAGCGGCCCTACCAGCTGTCTCCGGAGGGTGGCGAATATCGTCGATTGCATGATGCCTTCGGCTCCGAGCCGCAGCTTTCACCCGATGGGCAGCGGGTCGCCTTTACCCGCGGCGGCGCCTACCATGGCTGGAATCGTCGCCACTACCGCGGACCGGACGCCATGAACGTCTGGTTACATGATCGTGAAACCGATGCCTTCGAAGCCCTCACCGAGCGCGATGGGGACGATGGCAGTGCACGCTGGATCGACAACGAGACGCTGCTGTTCATGTCCGACCGGGAAGACGAGACGGTCAACCTCTACCGCGCCGAGCTGGGGAACGAGGCGCGGACCTTCGATCGTCTCACCGACTTCGATGAGCGTGACCTGCAGCACTTCGATATTTCCCACGATGGCAGTACCGCCATCCTGCAGGTCTGGGACACCCTTCTCACCCTGGACCTGGAAGCCCCCGACGCCGAGCCTGAACCAGTGCCGCTGCGAGCTGCCGCGGACGGTCGAGACGACCATGAGCTGCGCCGGATCAACCGGGACGTCAGCGAGGCGGCCCTCAGCCCCGACGGCCAGACCATGGCCTATGTCGCCTACGGCAGGGTCTACGTGCGTCATATGGACGAGCAGAGCCCGACCCGGCCCGTGACGCCGGGCACCCACGCCCGCCACAAGGACATTGCCTGGTCACCCGACGGCCTGGCGCTCTATTTCGTCAACGATACCGATGGCACCGAGTCGATACACCAGGCACGGGTGGCCTTGACCCGTGACGAAATCCGCCAGACCCACGAACGGCTCTCGCCCGATGAGCGGCCCTCTCGCGACTGGGAACTCACGGCGCCGTCTCCCGTGGAACCGGCCATGCCCGCCCCCGAGGAGCCGGTCGAGCCGGACCCTGAAGCCAACGACGAACCGGACATCGCGCTGCAAGGAGAAGACCCCGCGGATCCGTTCGCCCCGCAGGATCCGGGCTTTCTGATCACGCCGATCCTGCTGCCGACGACATCACCCCCGGTGGATGTGCCGGAGCCACTGCAGGATCAACCGATACAGGCCGAAAGCATTCCGGAAGAGGAGCTCGACGTCGAAGTTCCCGAAGAGGTGCCCCCCGAACGCGACCCGACCCGGTGGCACGACGCGGTCCAGTTCCATGTCGAGCCACTGGTGGCAAGCGAGCACAATGACCGGCAGGTTTCACCGTCTCCGGACGGCCGCTCCCTTGCCTTTCGCCGGGGACGCGGCGACCTGATGATAATGAACCTGGCGAGCGAGGATAAGAGAACCCTGGTCGAAGGCTGGGACAGCTTCACCCACTGGCGCTGGTCGCCGGACAGCCGCTATATCGCCTTTTCCCGCAACGACCTGAACTTCAGTGCCAACATCTTCATCGTTCCGGCAGACGGCTCGGAAGCGCCGGTCAACATTACCCGACATCCCCGCAACGACCTCAGCCCACGCTGGTCGGCCGATGGTCGCAAGCTGAGCTTCATCTCCAACCGCTCGGGCGACAGCTACGACCTCTATAGTGTCTACCTCGACCGTGTCATCGAGACCTACACCCCCCGGGAGCGGACCGCCTACTACCGCAACGCCCGCAACGAAGCCGATGACCGCTCCCCGCTGCCGGTCATGCGGGAAGAGACCCAGGAGCCGGATACCGTGGACGAACCGGCCCTCGAGCTGGAAAACGCCTGGCGCAGGGTGGAGCGCATCACCGCTTCCCCGGCGCACAACTCGGCCAACGAGATGACACCGGGCGGCGATCGCTACGTGTTCAACGAGGGCAGTGAAGGCCTGTACGTCATGGACTGGGACGGCGGCAACCGGACCCGGCTGGGGTCCATCGCCAACGTGCAACACCTGAGCACCACCGGGGACCGTGTGGTGTATATCAGCGATGGTCGCGTGGGCGTGGCGCGGCTCTCGGGAGGCACTCACCAGCGGCCCGACATCTCTGACCGCATACGCATCGACCTGCAGGAACAGTCGCTGCAGAAGTTCAACGAAGCGGCACGGATGATCGGCGAGAGCTTCTACCGCGAGGACATGAAGGGGCTGGACTGGCCACAGGTGGTCGAGGATTACGAAACATTGATACGCCGCGCCCGCACCCCCAGTGAATTCAGCGATATTTCCAACCGCCTGATGGGCGAACTTGCCGCCTCCCACATGGGGGTAACCAACCCCGGCCCGGTGTCGGCACTCCGCGAACCCTCCGGCCGGCTCGGCATCGAGCAGGAGCGCATGGTGTCGCAGGCCGATGGCAGGGCCGGTTATCGTGTGACCGAAGTGATTCCCGAAGGCCGGCCTCCCGCGGCCCCATGCCGCTCCGGGAGGGCGACATCATCACCGAGATCGACCTCCAGCCGTTCGAGGAGCGCGATACCCTGCTGCTGCGGCTACGTGGCCGCATCGACCAGGAGGTCATCATCACCTTCGACCGCCCCGGTGACAACGGCTATACCGAGTACCGCACCATGCTGGCCCCGATCGGCATGAGCGACCTTGCGCGACTGAAGTATGACCACTTCCGCGAGGAAACACGCCGCCGGGTCGAGGCGCTTTCCGACGGCCGGATCGGATACCTGCATATCCAGGCCATGAACCAGACCTCACTGGAGGGCTTCCAGGGGGACCTCTATGCCGCCGCGACCGACAAGGACGGCCTGATCATCGATGTCCGCAACAACGGTGGCGGCCATACCACCGACCGCATCCTGACCTCGATCATGGCGGGCGAGCACGCCTATACGCTTCCCGTCGGGGCGGATCCGGAGGCGACCGGCCACTATCCCCAGGACAGGCTGGACGCCCCCCGCTATACCCTGCCGATCAACATGCTGGCCAACGAGAAGAGCTATTCCAATGCCGAGATCCTGGCCCATGCCTTCTCCACCCTGGATCGTGGCAACCTGGTGGGCCAGCAAACCTACGGCGGGGTGATCTCCACCAACAGCCACACCCTGATCGATGGCGCCACCGTCCGTCGCCCCTTCCGGGGCTGGTTTTTGCCCGACGGAACCGACATGGAGCACAATGGCGCGATGCCCGATATCCTGGTCGAGCAGACGCCGGAGGATGAGGTCGCCGGCCGCGACCGCCAGTTGGAGCGCGCCGTGGAAGACCTGCTTACTCAGCTCGACGCGAAGCAGTAATGGCCAGCATGGCGGTGGGACTGCCGGTCAGGCAGGCCCGCTGCCGTAGTCCCGCTCGAAAGACACAAAAAAATCCACGGCTTGCCAGGAAAAACCCCACGGGCCAAGAGCTCCCTGACCGGCGATCGTGCGACAATCGCCCGCCCGCCAACAATGCCATGGAGTGGAGATGCCGGCCCGACAGGACACCCGAGCCACCCTGACCTATTTTGTCGTGCTTGTCGTCATTGGCATGAGCGGTGGGCTGCTGGGACCGGCACTGCCTCACCTGGCTGAAATGACCGGCTCCGGCATGGGGCAGATCGCCGTGCTGTTCACCGCCAGGGCGCTGGGAAACATGCTCGGATCGGTGGTGTCCGGGCTGCTGATCGACCGGTTTTCCGGCCACCGGGTATTGATCGTCATGCTCGTGCTGATGGCGATGGGACTCGCGGCGGTGCCCTTCAGCCAGGCGCTGGTCACGCTAACGGCGGCCATCTTCGTGCTCGGCTTTGCCGAAGTCTCGCTCAATGCCGGTTCCAACACCCTGCTGCTGTGGACCCATGGTACTGCCTCGGCCCCCTGGATCAGTGCGCTCCATTTCTGCTTCGGGCTCGGCAACATGGTGGTGCCGCTGGTATTGATTGCCGTACTGGCAGTGGCAGGACAGTTTGCCTGGGCTTTCTGGCTGGTCGCACTTTTCGGCCTGATGCTTCTCTGGCCCCTGGCGCAGCAGGCAAGCCCGCGCGCCCTGGTCGAGAAGCGCCACGACAAGCCCGCCAAGCCCGCCCCCGATCCCGGATTGCTGGCGATCTTCATGGTGATGTTCGGGCTCTACGTAGGGATGGAGATCACCTTCGCCGGTTGGGCAACCTCCTACGGCACCCTGAGCGGAATGCCGCCTCAGGATGCCGCCATGCTGGTCACCCTGTTCTGGCTGGCGCTCTCCGTCGGCCGCCTGCTGGCGATTCCCCTGCTACGGTTCCTTTCCCCCTGGGTCGTGCTGATCGGCTGCCTGGGACTCGGACTGGCCACGGCCCTCTTGCTGCATGCCGCTTGGCTGCCCCTGCCCTGATGGCGCTGCTGTTCGGACTTTCGGCCTCGGCCATCTTTCCCACGCTGTTCGGTCTCAGCAACCAGTTGATCACCATGAGCGGCCGCACCACGGGCCTGATATTCCTGGCGGCAGCCACCGGTGCCCTGGCGGTGCCGTCACTGACCGGCCCCCTGCTGGAGTGGGCCGGCACCCGGGCCTTCCCCCTGCTGCTGGCTGCCTGATGGGAACCTTGATGCTGGGGCTGTTCATGCTTCATGCCAGGGTCAAGCGTGTGACAGCCTAAGGCTGACCTCGCCTCCTCAGTGCTGCTTGACGCGCCAGATACGCCAGGCCAGCAGTCCGATGATGGCAAGCCCCAGCGGGCCAATGACCGATGCCGCCACGCTGGGTACCACGGGCACCCCGAGGGCAACAAGACTCTGTAGGGCAAGCTTGAACAGGCTGAAGAGGTAGTAGCTGATGACGATGATCGACAGCCCCTCCACCGCCTTCTGGATCTTCAGCTGGCTGCTGGCGCGCTCGTTGAGGCTGTGCAAGATGCCGGAGTTCTGCTCCTCGATCTCGACCTGGGCACGGGTACGCAGCAGGTCGTTGAGCCTCGCCACGCTCTCGGCCAGGCTCTGCTGACGCTGATTGATTGCGGCACAGAAGTGCACGGTTGGCCGAAAGCGACGCAGGATGAAGGTTCCGAGGCGAGGGCACTCCTGCACTCGAGTTTCACGCAGCTCCTCGATGCGGGTAAACACGATCCGGGCATACGCCTCGGTGGCACTGAAGCGTTGCCGCGACCGAGCGCCGCTCCGCTCGAGACGAGCCGAAAGCAGCGAAAGCGCCGTCAGCAGCGGCCGCGGGTTGGCCTCCTCCTGCTCGGCATTGCGGTCCGAGAGTTCGCCGAGCTCGGTCTCGTAACCCTGCAGCTCGGTGCCAAGCTCCTTGGCCAGGGGCAGCGACAGGGAAGCCATCATGCGGTAGGTCTCGATCTCGAGCAGCCGGCGCACCATGCGACCGAGCCGGAAGGCGTTGAGGCCGCAATTGATCAGCAGCAGGTGATTCACACCCGCCTCGGTAAGGCGAAAATCGCTCCATACCGTGGCGTCGCCAGCCCCCACCAGCGAGCCGGCCGGGTCGCTGAACCCATAGGACTCCCCCTTTCCACTCCACGCCTCTTTGGCTTCCACCAGTACCAGGGTGGCATTGATCAGAAGACTCCTGTTGGCCGCGATGATCGAGGTCAATGGCTCGGGCGGTGCCGGCCACAGGTCGCTGTCGCTACCCCGCGGGACCAGCAGGGTGAGCGTGAAGAATTCGGTATGCCGCTCCCACTTCAGGGTCATGCCGTCGAAGGCAAGAATTTCCTGGGCGGAGCCGGTATCGAGGGCAAGACCCGTTATTTCACCCAGCTGCGCCAGGATGGCATGACAGCCTCCGCCTTCATCCAGAAAGGCGTAGTGGTGGACGTGGGCCGGCTCCGAAAAGTAGATCGAAGGGCGGGCGTGCAGTTCATTGTGCAGACGTTCTCGCTGTGGGTGCATGTCGGGGCCTGGATAGTTGGTTGTTACCCGAGCCTACGGTTTCGCGGCCGCCAGGCCAACCACGCTCATGCCGTCTCATCCCCGCTTTACCTGGCGCTGCCCCCCGGCACCGCGGCCACAGCCGGCTTTCTCCACCGGCTAGCGCAGCTCCCTGCGACTTTCGGTCGCGCCCTGCTGGGCCAGCCTCTCCAGCGGTACCGGACCCTGCAGGAACTGGAACATCCACGCGAGGGCGCTGGGCAGGCTGGCGCGCCAGACCCGCCAGGTATGCCCGCCACTGAGCACTTCCAGGGGCACCAGGCCGGGCTGGTGGCTCCTCAGGGCCTGGTGCACCAGCCGGGCGTGGTGCTCCGCGTTGTAGACGTCACGGTTGCCGGCACTGAGGTAGATTGGCACGACGATACCCCGCCCCAGATAGCGCTCGAGATGGGCGGTGTAGTTGCGCCGCTGCCATAGGTCGGCATCGAACTGCCCGTTGCCGTCAAGGAAGGCCGGGTGGCGATGCGACGAGGAGTTGGCGGGCGGAAGCGGATGATAGCTGGCCGGGCTCAGGGCCGCGGCTGCACCAAAGAGCTCCGGCCGCTCGAGCGCGAAATTGAGGCTGCCATAGCCACCGGCAGAAAGCCCCGCCACACCGCGCCACTCCCGTAGTGGAACTACCTGCCATGTCTCCTCCACCCGGGGCAGAAGATCCTCGAAGAAGGCCGTTCGTGCTGCCTCGTTGTAGCCGTCGATCCACCAGCTGTCGCTGCCGGGCATCACGATGACCACCGGCGGAATCTCACCCTGGCGAATCAGGCGATCCGCTGTCTTCTTCAGTGCGCCACGCTCGACCCAGTCGGACTCGCTGCCAAAGGAGCCGTGCAGCAGGTAGAGCACCGGATAGGCTAGATTCGACTCCCGGTAGCCCGCCGGCAGATAGAGGGTATAGGCGTAGTCGCGCTCAAGCACCGCCGAAGGAAAGCGGTGGTGGGTCACCTCTCCGGCCAAGGCCGGGGCGGTAGCCAGCAGCAGCCCCAACCCCAGGAATAGCCTCGCAGCGCGGCTGATGTTCATGCACGGACTCCCTGTGCCCGGGATCGGATGTAGGAAATACGGTTCCCAAACGGGGAATTTCCCCTCTTCCACGCTGTCGACAGCACTCTGGCGCAGGATGTTCCATCTTTGCTACCCCAACGGAGCTGTTTCAACCGGACAGTACCCTCGACACCAGGGAAGGCCCAAGGACCATGAGGCAAATCGAAGAAATCTATTGGCTGCGCTTCTACGGCTGCCTTGCCGTCTTCGCCTTTCACTTGCTTGATCGATTGAACCAGCACATCGACAATCTCTACGTGGACCTGGCTCGCATCCCCACGGTCCTCGGCACGCCAATTTTCATCTTCATCTCGATCTTCCTGTTCGCGGCCCGCTACGCCAGCCATCCGCCCGACGGTTTTCTCATCAAGCGCCTGCAGTATGTGATGGTGCCCTACCTGGTCTATGGGCTGATCTATTCGACCACCAACTTCTTGAGCCTGCAGCACGACGGCATCGCTATCGGGTTCTGGGAAAACCTGGTCTTCTATCTGGTCTATGCCGGCTGGCACGGCTATTTCCTGATCATCGCCATGCAGTTCTATGCCTTCTACTGGCTTTATGCCCGCTATGGCCTGGAGCGCTGGCTGAAACCCGGCCCCTGGCTGGTGATCGGCAGCCTGGTCGGCATGGCCTACTGGGGACTGACCCGACTGTACGGTATCGAGCCCCCCGGCTACCTGCTCTGGATAGCCCCCCTGGGCTGGATCTACCTGTTCTTTCTGGCCATGCTGGTGGTGCGCTACTACGCCCAACTGGATCCTCCCCGCCTGGATGAGGTGCCGGTACTGAAGCCGCTCGCACAACCACGCTACCTGGCGGCCTTCGTTGGCGTCATCGTCCTGCTGACACTGCCCGGCTGGCTGGAGTACTCCTCCAAGGAGACCTGGGTGGTGCCGCTGTTCATCCTGTTCACTCTCAGTGCGGTGACTCGTCTTCGCCACCGGCCGGCGCCACCGCTGGTCAAGTACATCAACCAGTACTCCTTCGGCATCTATCTGGCCCACCCGATGTTCTTCGCCATGGTGGACGCGGTGAATGACGTCCTGGCCATGCCCCTGGCGGTGTATGTCGTATCGTTGATCGTGGTCGGCCTTGCCGGCTCCATCTGGCTGAATCAACTCGCCAACCTCACTCCCTGGGGCGGCATGCTGTTCGGCAAGCGACTCTTCGTGCCGGGCACCCAGCAGACGCCAACGGGTCAATTGCGCTAATCTGGAAACCTGACCCAACATCTCTGCCTGCAAGGGAGACCTACCATGAGTGAGCGCATTTCGCTCGTGATCGTGCCAGTGGATGGCTCACCCACCGCCGACGCTGCCACACGTCACGCCGCGATGCTGGCCCGGCTGTTGCAGGCATCGCTGCAGCTGCTGCATGTGATGCCGTTGAATCCCCCAGAACTCAGCGACCTGCCCGCCAACCGGCTAGCCGAAGCCGACCGGGACCGCTCTCTGCGCCTGGAAGCCGCCAGAAACGCCTTCTCCCGTGCCAGGCAGTCCATCGATCCACCGCTTGAGACGACCGTCGACGAGGTGACCCTGGAGGACGACACCTTCATTCGCCATCCGGCACGCGCCATCGTCGAGCACGCCCGGCGCCAGGAGGCCTGCCTGCTGGTGATAGGCGCCCGTCATCTCAGCGATATGGGCAAGTTCGTGGAGGGAAGCGTCAGCAACGAGGTGGTTCACAAGGCTCCCTGTCCGGTCACGGTGGTGCATGCCGAAGCGGCCCCCGAGGATATTCAGCGTATCGGCCGCGTGCTGCTGCCGGTGGACGGCTCGCGACACAGCGACAGCGCCGCCCTCCTGGCAGGTGACCTGGCGCGCAGTGCCGATGCGGCGGTGGAGCTGCTGTTCTGTCGCCCGGGGGGCAAGCCACCACAGCAGGCTGACGACCCCACCGACGAGGCGGAGCGCATCTTCAACCGCGCGCGCAAGGTGCTGGGCGATGTGCCGGCGGGCATCATCGAGCAAGTGCTGGCCGGCGAACGCTATGCCGAGGCCATCATCCAGCAGGCCCGGCGCCACGAGGACTATCCGGTAATCGTGATGGGCCGCCGTGGACTTGGCACATGGCGGGAAAAGCTGCTGGGAAGCGTCAGCCATCGGGTGATCGACCAGGCGTCGTGCCCGGTGACCGTTGTCGTATGAGCCGGCCGGGGCCTGTCAGTCGCCGGCTTCGTAGGCCGCCTTCAGACGATAGAACTCGGTGACGATGGCGTCCATGGCTGAGGCGTCATAGTCGCACAGTCCGCTGACAACCAGCTTCTTCGAGCCGCTGCCGACCTCGGCCCCACCATCGGTGATGCGGAATTGCAGGGTCACGTCGCCGCGCTTGCCGTTCACCGCCATGCTCGAGTCCACCAGCTCGAGCGATGGCCGCTTCAGGTCCATTCTTTCCAGCGAGAATCCCATGCTGTCGTAGATCACCAGCGGCCGGCGCGGGTTGAACATGACGCCCTTCTCTTCGAGCAGCGGCTTGAGCACATGGGGAAAGTTCTTGCCCGAGAAAGCCACATAGCAGCGGGTGAAGGCCTCCACTGCAGACTCGTCCCGGGTCGTTTCACCGCTGCGCGTCACATCGAGATAGCGCTTGCCCTCATCATCGCTGACACCGATGTGCCCGCTTTCATCCTCCTCCAGACGCAGCGTGATTCCATCGCCGACCATGCTGCGGAAATGAAAATCCATTTCCCGCGAAAGGCCAAAGCGGCTCAGGACCAGTGCGAACAGCAGGTCGCCGGGAACGCAGAATCGACGCGCCTGGGGATCGTGAATGGGGTTGAAGTCGCCGGCAATGCCCTTGGCGAAATCGCTCGCCTGCTGTGCGGTGATGCGAATGCGCGAATCCGTTTGCGTATAGTAAGTATCAAGAAACATATGTGGTCCGACCTGCCTGGATGATGTGCCACAAAAAGTAACGATGATGATGCCATAAAATCCCCGAGCGCGAAGCCACCGGGAGCATGGCGCCGATCGACAAGGAGAAGGCAGCCGCCTGACGATGTCCCAGACCAAGGAAAATATATCCTATCCCGGCCGGCTAGGTGCCCGGATCCTGTTCTGGTCTCTCTCCAGCCTTCTGATGCTGCTGGTGTCGGCTCTGGTCGGTACCAATCTCCTGCTCAACAGCGCATGGACCCAGGACTGGGTCGACCGCCGCCTGCCCCATGTGACGGTGACCTGGGATACCGGATGGAGCTTCTGGCCAGGACGGCTGCATCTTCAAGGCCTGACCATCGAACGTCACGCCGCCGAACTGCCTCTCTATCTGGCGGTGGATGAGGCCGACGTGCGTATCGCGGCAGCCGGGCTGATCCGCCGGCAACTGACCCTGCCGACGCTCGACGCCCAGGGTATTCGCCTGCTGCGGCTAGGAGCTCACCGCCTGCAGGGCGAGGGCCAGCTGCAAGCCGGGGGCCTGGAGCTGGCGGCGCAGCGAGTTGGCGCCGAATCGCTCCGGCTGATACTCGATACCGGCTCCCTATGGCGCAACGACACCCTGCTGGCCGACGACCTGCAACTGGAAACGACGCTGAACGTGGCCCCCTTCGACCCCACAACAGGCCTGGATCGCCAGCAGTTGAGCCGGGTATCCGGACGCCTTTCCCTGGCCGGGCGCGCCGATGCCTGGGACGTGTTCAACCCCTATCTTCAAGCCACACCCTGGCTCACGCTGGAAGGCAGCGGGGGCCTCACTGCCGAGCTGTCGCTGCGCGGTGGCGAGCTGAGCACGGGGAGTGAAGTGACCCTGAACTCACCGGCGCTGGCGGTTGAACTCGATGAGGCCGCCCTGCTGGGCGGCGAACGTGACAGCGAAGCTCGGCAACGGATTTCCGGCCGGGGCCTGGCCAGCCTCAAGATTCATGCCGGGGAGGCGTCAATACAGCCCCACCTCGAGGTGACTCTGGAGGATGTGGTGATGCGCCCCCTCGGATCGGATGAGGAGGCACCGCTGCTGACCAGCCAGCACTTCACGATATCGGCCCGACTCGAGAGCGCCGATCTCACCGCGCCACCGGCCCCGCCCGACTCGGCACGCATGGCCTGGCAGGGGGCCGAAGTCCGCGACGTTAGCCGCCTGTCGCGCTACCTTCCACCCGGCCTGCCACTGACGCTTCATGCCGGGTCGGCACTGTTGGACGCTCGGTTCAAGTATCGAGAGGGCAGACTCGAGGGTCGGGCCGATCTTGACGGTAGCGACATCGCGATGACACTGATGGAGCAGTCCCTCGTCGGTGAGCTGGCACTGGGGATGAACCTTGCCGACCTGGCCCCAGTGGCTTCCCGCCTGGACCTCTCGGGCAGCCGGCTACGGGTGGCGGCAACCCGAGAGGGCCCGGCAGGTGAAGCGACTCCCATGGTCACCGAGCTGACCTTTCCCCAGGCCAGCTTCACTACGCGTGAACCGCTCACGACGTGGCATTCGGAGGGCGGCCCGGTATCCCTGGACGGTGCCCTGACCGTAGTTGGGCACGTATCGAACCTGGCTTTTCTGGATGTCTTCCTGGAAGACGCCTTCGGCGGACGCGGCCTGACGCTGGACGGCGCAGGCCGGCTGTTCGCGACCTGCGATTCGAGCACGGTTATCCCGTGGCGGGCGGCAGCATGACCGTCGAGGCATCGGCCCTGGAGACACGCTTCCTCGACTTTCACGCCGAGGGCCGGGGTCGACTCATCGCCCGCCTGGTGGAGGCGGCCGATGGACCCGCCGCCGAACTGCAGCTCGAACTGGAACAGGCGCGGCTGACCCGGGGCCAGGACACACGCCCCCTGCTGCTGGCACCGTCACTCGACCTGACCGCCGACATCGACACGCCGACGAGGGATCATGCCGCTCGCAGCGCGACCCTCAGGCTAAGCTGGCCGGAAGCGGCAGTGCCCGATGTGGCGGTGTTCGCTCGTCACCTGCCCGAGTCGTCGCCGTTGCGACTGTTGGGCGGCAGCGCCGCAAGCCGGGGCCAACTGACCTTCGATGCCAGCGGGGTACGGGGGGAGGTCACACTGACCGGACAAGACATCCGCACCAGCCTGCTCGATACCGAGGTGCTGGGTACCCTCGGCCTGGAACTGCTGCTAGCTCATGCCAGCCTGGACGGGAGCCTGCTCGACCTCTCCGGCTCACGCTTCACCCTGGAGATGGATGACGACGATGAAGCACAGCGCCTGACGACAAGGCTATTGGCTCGCCAGGCCCGCTTCACCCACCCTTTCGGCGCTGACGGACAGATTCCCCGCACCCAACTGGTGCTGGACGGCAGCGTCGACCGGCTCGGCTTTCTCGACCGCCTGCTGCCACGAGCCCATGGCCTGACGCTGCGCGGCGCCGGCCAGCTGCAGGCCGACCTCGACCTGATAGGCCATGAGCCCCAGCCCGGCAGCCAGGTCAGGATGGATGCCAATCACCTCGCTGTCACCTTCCTCGACTATCGCGTTGCCGGCAGCGGGCGGCTGGAGGCCTTCGTCGAAGGCGACACGGCCGAGCCAAAGCGCGACTGGCACTCAACCTGCCCCGTATCTCGCTGGGGCGGCGGGACGGCACGGCCGAATACCTGAACGGCCGGCACTTCCGGCTCGAAACCACCCTGCCTCGCTTCACCGTCGACCCGGAGACGCTACCGGTGGAAGCCATCACGACCCGAGTCGAGCTGCCCATCGCCGAAGTGGAGGATATTGCCGCCTACAGCGACTACCTCCCCGCGGGGGCCGGGATCGAACTGCTCGGAGGCAACGCCAGCCTGACGGCCGACCTGCAGCTGGAAGGCCTCCATGCCCAGGGAGACCTGACGCTCAGGGCGTTCAGTAGCGACCTGCGCGTCGGCGAACAGCGGCTCCGGGGTGACCTCTCACTCGATACCCGGCTGCGGGCGGGCGATCTCGAGACGCTGACCTTCGATGCCACCGGCACCCGTCTACGCCTGGACAATGTCATGCATGAAGATGCCGAAGGGCGGCGGGTGCAAGGCTGGTGGGCTCGGCTCGACCTGGAGCGAGGTCGGCTGACCTGGCAACAACCGCTGAGCCTGTCGGCTCGATTCGGACTTGCCATGCGTGACTCGGGGCTGCTGGCCAACCTGTTCTTGTCCCGCGCCGGTGAGCGACCAAGACTGGCTCGCCTGCTTACCGTGCCGATGATCAGCGGCCATGCCGATGTCGATCTGTCCGACAACAGGCTACACGTCAGTGACCTGCGTCTGACCGGACGCAACCTGGAGATACTGGCCGACCTGCGTCTCATCAATGATATCGCCCGGGGAGAGATGTATGCTCGCTTCGGGGCATTGCGAATAGGCCTTGCCCTGGATGAGGAGGGGCGCAACCTGCAGCTGTTTCGCCCACGCCGCTGGTACCAGAGCATCGAAGAGGCCCGCTCTGAAATGGATTCCCGCCAACCGCTACCATCGGACTGGCAGCAGGAGATCGAGGAGCCTCCCGCCGCCCCTCCACGCTAGCATGCTGAAAAATATGCTAACTTGGCCAAGCCTGCTGGCTTGCGTTGACGGTGCGGACGCCTCGCTTTCGCATCCAAGTGCCGCAATGCGTCTATTGTGCAGATATGTATCATTGATGTAAGACTATTACATTCGGGGAGCATGACATTGCCGAGGACCGGGTTGGGTCCCGGCAAGGGATCGGGGGAGTTCACTATCGATACGTGCAAGATGTCCTGGCCAGTTTCGTCACCTCAGGGGCCGGACACGGGGAAATCATCGTCTAGCAATCCGATGATAACGTCGGCTCGAGCGTCGCGGCATGCCGCTCATCCAGCCTCGGGGAAAATGCCGCGTGGCTGCATTGAAGCGACTCCTTCTGCTGGCCGTGCTGGTGATGTTGGCGCCCGCAACCAGCGCCGAACAGCGCCAGGTGGCCCTGATTGCCCACACGGAGGTCAATACCCGAACACTGACCCGCGATAACATGCGCGCCATCTTCGCCATGCGCCAGCGCACCTGGCCCGATGGACAGGCCGTGAGGGTCTTCGTCCTGCCCAACAACCACACTGTGCACGGGCGCTTCACCAAGGAGCGCCTGGCCGTCTATCCCCACCAGCTGCAGCTGGCCTGGGACCGCATGGTCTTTTCGGGTACCGGGCAAGCACCCAGTAGAGTCAGCAGTCAATCCGAGATGCTGGAGCGCATCGCGACCACGCCCGGCGCCCTTGGGTATCTGGAAAGGGAGTATCTGGATGATCGAGTCCAAGTTATTTCGATGGAGTAGCCGCTATTCTCCGCTGTTGGCTGCACTAGCGCTCGGGGCGCCGGTTGCTGCCGCGGAGGAGGGTCCATTAGATACATTGCAGATGCATGGGTTTCTCAGCCAGGCGCTGGTCATCACCGACAGGAATGATTTCTTCGGCCCCAGCAGCAGCGGTTCCGGCAGTCTCAAATATACCGAGATCGGGGCCAATGCCTCCCTGCGCCCCCATCAGGACTTCCTGGTCGCGGCCCAGGTGCTGAGCCGTCGTGCCGGGGGTGATGGCAGTGACGCACGACCGGTACTCGACTATGGGATCATCGATTATCAGTTGCATTCCAGCCAGCAGCGCACCCTGGGAATCCAGGCCGGGCGTTTCAAGAACCCGTTCGGCTTCTATAACCAGACGCGGGATGTCGCCTTTACGCGGCCCAGCATCCTGCTCCCACAGTCTATCTATTTCGATCGCACCCGCTCACTGGGGCTGTCTGCCGATGGAGGCAACGTCTATGCCGAGGAGCGCCTGGAGAAGGGTACGCTGAGATTCAAGGCCGGCATCGGCACGCCGACGACCCGGGGCCTGGATGACCAGCTATTCGCCCCCGGCCTGGGGATTCAGGTGGATGGCAGCACCTCTTATATCGGCCAGGTCTTGTATGAGCACGGCAGCGGTGATTTCACCGCCGCCCTGAGTGCCGCCGATGTCAATCTCGACCTCTCCTCCGGCTTCGGCGATGGCGAGCTGAACTTTCAACCCTGGATTCTCTCCCTGCAATACGACCAGGAAAAATGGGCCTTGACGGGCGAGTACGCCATACGCAATGTCTCCCTTTCCGGCGACATACGCCAATCCGATACCACCGGCGAAAGCTGGTATGTGCAATATACACGTCGCTTCCACCCCGACTGGCAGTGGCTGATACGCTACGACAGCCTGGTGATCGATCGCAGTGACCGCTCGGGCAGCGCCTATCAGGCCCAGGGCCTGGGCCCGGCGCACGCCCGCTATGCCAATGACATCACCATGGGGTTGAAGTGGAGTGTCACGCCGAGGCTGCTACTGGCAGCCGAATACCATCATATCGACGGCACCGGCTGGCTGCCGCTGCAGGACAATCCAGACCCTTCCGAGACTAAACGCCGTTGGAACATGCTGCTGTTCCAGCTTTCGCTTCGCTTCTGATCCGCCATCATTGCTCCT
Source organism: Halomonas sp. BC04 (assembly GCF_000568385.1). NCBI lineage: Bacteria > Pseudomonadati > Pseudomonadota > Gammaproteobacteria > Oceanospirillales > Halomonadaceae > Halomonas > Halomonas sp. BC04. Next base: position 16,784 of record NZ_AZQX01000040.1, on the reverse strand, counting down.
TCTCAACCTCGGCTAGGGATAGGCTTGCATGAACGCATCGAGATCCCAGGGAATACGCCATCGACTGAGCCTCACATGGCGAGTCATCGCCCTGAGCAGCCTGCTGCTGTTAGCGTTGGTGGTGCTGTTTACCTGGCTTGGCCATGCCAACCTGACCCGCCAGTTCGAGGAGAGCCGCGAGGAGCACAATGCCCGCCAGGCTCGGGAGATCCAGCTGGCCCTCCAACGTTCCGAAGATGGTCTGCAGCAGCTGGCGGCCCTGACGGCCGCTTCCCCCGAGCTTGGGCCCGCAATCCAGAGCGGCAACGCCGAGGCCCTGTTTCTTTCCCTCTCGTCGCAATGGCCCACACTCCAGCTCGAAGCGGGCATCGAAGAGATCCTCATCTTCAATGCCGAAGGCAACCTTCTGGCCGAGTGGGGCCAGGGCCAAACCGACAACGAGCGCCCGATCCAGGCCTGGGTCGACCAGGTAATGTCCACCGAGTTCCCCCTCTCCGCGCTGCGCTGCGCCACTGACTGCCGTCAATATGCCGCCGTGCCGATCCTGGTCACCGGAGAGAGCGTGGGCATGGTCATGCTGTCTCGCTCGCTGGCGGATGTGACCCGAGAGGTCCAGCAGGTGTCGGGCAGCGATGTCGCCCTGCTGATCACCGGCTCACCTGAGCCCTTGTCAATGCCGGAGCGGTACCTGACGAGCTGGAATGGAAACCTGATCGCCATGACACGCCAGGAAGCCTATCTCCGCCTTCTGGAAACGGTGGCAGAACAGACCTCCCTCAATGAGCTACTGCGGTCTCCCCTGCGCCTGCATCACCAGGGGCAAGATATCGAAGTCGCTGCCGTCCATATGGCGTCGGATGAAGATCGTCGCAGTAGCGGGTATTTCCTGCTCGCTTCCGACATCACGCCGCAGATGCAGGCCATCAACCAGGACACCCGAACCCTTCTCGTGGCTGGCATCAGCGGCTGGCTCGCTGCCGAACTCCTCCTGCTGGCCATCCTGTTGCGCCCCATGGCGCGCCTGCGCCGTCTCGCCGGCGTGTTGCCGGCGCTGGCCCATGGTGGCTTTCGCCAAGCCCGCAGCGCGATTCCCATACCACGCCGACGCTTACCCGATGAGATCGACGTGCTGGAAGGCACCACCCTTGAGCTTTCCAACCAGCTGGAAACCCTGGAACGGGAGGTAGGTGCCCGGGGCACTCAACTGGCCGAGCGCGTCGCGGAACTTGCCCGGGAACGCGACTTCGTCAGTAGCCTGCTGGATACGGCGCGGGTGTTCATTATCATCCAGGATGAGCATGGCCGTATCAGCCTGGTCAATGACTATGCCCTCACGGTCATGGAGACACAGGAAGAGAAACTGCTGGGCCGGCTGTTCGATGATGTCTTCCCCGCCCGGGATACCGCCAGCATCGGTGGCGACGCCAGCCTCGGTGACAGCACGAGCCAGGAGGAGCGCTGCCTGCGCACGACGGAAGGTCGTCAGCGCACCATTGCCTGGTACCATGCCCCGCTGCCGCCCCCCCAGGAGGGAGGGCCCTCGCGCATCTCGGTCGGTCTCGATATCACCGAGCGCAAGGTAGCGGAAGCTCGCCTGACCTGGCTTGCCGAGCGGGATCCGCTGACCGAGCTCTACAATCGCCGCTATTTCCATGAGGCGCTGGCCCTCGCCATGCAGCGCGGACGGCAAGGTGCCGTATTGCTCCTCGACCTCGACCAGTTCAAGGACGTCAACGAGCTCAGCGGCCACCATACCGGCGACCGCCTGCTACGCATGGTGGCTGACACCCTGTTCCAGGAGTTCGGCCATCGCGGCGTGATCGCCCGGCTCGGGGGCGACGAATTTGCCCTGCTGCTGGAGGGGGCCGATGCCGGGCAGGCCATGTACATGGCCAAACAGATCATCCCCCTGCTCGAGAATACCGGTCTTGACGCCGGCGGCCAGCGGCACCGGGCCGCCGCCAGCCTGGGCATCGCCCTCTATCCGGACCATGGCAACAACGCCGCCGACATGATGGCCAGCGCCGACCTTGCCATGTACAAGGCCAAGGAGGGGGGTATACAGCGCTGGCATCTGCTCTCTACCGTCGAGACGGCCAAGGATGAGCTCCAGGAGCGTGTCTACTGGGTGGAGAGAATACGCCAGGCCATTGAAGAGGATGGCTTCGAATTGATGGTGCAGCCCATCGTCCGGCTGAACGACAGGAACGTGCGTCATTACGAGGTCCTGCTACGCATGCGCGGCCCCAAGGGCTCGCTGATTGCACCGCTGCACTTCATTCCCGTCGCCGAGCGCAGTGGCCAGATCATCCAGCTCGACCGCTGGGTACTCCGCCACAGCCTGCAGGCACTGAAACACGTTCAGGACAAGGGCATCAGCCTGGCGGTGAACCTCTCGGGGCAGACCCTGCATGACGATGGACTCAAGCAGTTCCTTGTGGAAGAGCTGTCCGCCAGCGGGGCCGACCCGAACTACCTGATCCTGGAGATCACCGAGACCGCGGCGGTCACCGATTTCTCGACGGCGCGCGGCGTACTTCAGTCCATACGCGATCTTGGCTGTCGTACCGCCCTCGATGACTTCGGTGTCGGCTTCAGCAGCTTCCACTATCTCGGCGAACTGCCGGTGGACTTCATCAAGATCGACGGTGCCTTCATCCGCAGCCTGCTGACCAACCCCGACAGCCGGGTCATTGTCAGGGCTATCGCCGATATTTGCGCCGGCTTCAGCAAGCAGGCCATCGCCGAGTTCGTGGATCAGGAAGCGCTGGTGCCATTGCTTGAATCCTATGGAATCACCTACGGCCAGGGTTACCACCTTGGCCGCCCTGTGCTACTGACTGACGTCATCCCGGAAGCCCTGGGAAACATCAACAGGGTCTGAACAGCCAATGGAAGCTCAACAGGAAAGGATGCCAGTGAGACATGACCAATGACACAGCAAGAAGGGCGCAGCACCTCGACAGGAACAGCCCATTGGCGGCCTTTGCCAAGCAGTTCCGGTTCTCGATCGCCAATGACAAGGAGTCCCGCTATCGAGCCTACGCCCTGCGCCACAAGGTATTCCGCCAGGAGCTGAACTACGACCTGGGTGTCAATTCCGACATCCCGTTCGAAAACGACGCCCACGACGAGCACGCCATCCTCTGCCTGCTAAACCATATCCCCAGCGGGTCGATACCGGTTGCCTGAGGGTGGTGCTGATTCCCGGCAACGCGACGCCCCCTCTCGACACACTTCCACTCGAGCGAAGCTGCGGACATAGCCTCGACCACCCACGGTTGCATCCCAACCTCTTCCCTCGTTCCACGATCTGCGAAGTGTCCCGCCTCGCCGTCCACCCCGCCTTTCGCAGGAGCAAGGACTGCGTTCTCGGCTTGAACGAGCACGACATACGGCAGCTCTCGGGCCATGACGTCAAACCCTTCTCACCGCTGCTGGGGCTGAGCCTGTTTCTCGCCGCCACTGCCATTGTCGGCCTGTCGGAGAGACGCCATGTGTTCGCCATGATGGAACCACGCTTCTCGCGCCTGCTGAAGATGTCAGGCCTGGCCTTTCACAAGGCAGGCCGTGTGATCGACTACTGCGGGCCGAGAGCCGCCTATTATATCGACCAGCACCAGGCCGAACGGGACATGCACGAGACCCTGCGTCCCTTGTATCGACATATCATGACCGAGTTGGCACCCCAGCTTGCCGAAGCCCCCGCAAAAAGATTGATCTCCACCCCTTCCCACCCCGATCAAAGCCCCATCAGCGATAGATCAGGCCCGGGATAGAGCCTGCCCGGCCAGCGCAACACCATGATCGCCAGCACGTTGCGATGCTCTCCCCGCGCCAGGTCGGTCGAACCCGCGGTGGAGGGAATGATGCCGGCCTGGGGGTCGATGGCCGCCACCAGGGAGTCGCGTATCCGGCCAACGGTTGGGTGTGCCTCCTGCCCGGCCAGCAGGAAACTCAGCGCCACTTCGGCCTGGATGTCCTCAGTGGCATGGGTCAGGATCCTGTCGATATCCTCGGCGAAGGTATCGAGTATCCAGGCATATTCCTGCGGATCCACCCAGCGTTGATAGTACCGGCTCGAAGCGATCACGAAGTGGGTCATGCCGTAGAGCTTGTTGTGGTACTCCGCCTCGTCAAGTCCAGCGGCGCTGCCGTCGGGGTATTGGCGACGAAAGGCCGCCACCACTTCGTCACGCAGGTCGGCAATGCCGAGCTGATGGAGGAAGTGGACCTGATTGGCCACCTGGGCGGCATAGATGGCCATGACATCGGTATCGGTCAGGAAGTGCTCCCACGCCACGCCGGCCAGGTAGTCGAGGGCCCGCTGATGGTCTTCTATTGCCGACGTGCCCAGCAGGCCGTAGTAGTCAGCCTGTACCAGGCGAAAGAGCAGTTGGCGGGCAAAGGCAATCTCCCCCCACTCGGCCAGCATTGCCCTCCGGGCTCGCTGCTTTGCGGTGCGCTGCGGGTAGACCTCGACGATCTGCCGGCTGCGAACGGCGGCATGATCGGGGTCGGCCAGCCCTTCGATATCCTCCCGCAGCTGTTGCTCCAGGCGCCGGCCGTGCTCATGGGCGATCTTCCGATACCGGGGTTCCCCGGTGATGCGATAGAGCCTCTGGGCATAGTGTCGCCGCTTGGCCATGGAGAGCTCGGGCAGCGCTTCCTCATAGACCGCCTGAATCGCCAGGCCCGCCTCGCGATGGCGCTCGAGCTCAGCCGGCGCGGCGGCGCAACCCACCAGCAGCAGAAGCAGGAGTAGCCATCCATACCAGAATGCGGTTCGGGGACTGGGGTAACAGCATCGATCATTCATGGCTCCCTCCACGACCATTCCGGCCGCGCTTCTGGCGAATCATCCTCACCCTCGCCTTGGTACGGGCCGGTGGCGATGGCGTCTCGCCGCGCCCTGCTTCGTCGTTGGCCGATGCCGGGGGCGCTATCTCCACCCAGGCGAACACCGGGAGCGAAAGCCGCCAGTAGATGGCCGCCAGCCGCAAGCCCAGCGTCGCCGTCAACGCCAGGGAGATGGTCAACACCCAGGGAGCCTCGAGCGCATGGAGCACGACATAGGTAATGCCGCCGGCAATGGATGCCGTGGCATAGACCTCCTGGCGAAGCACCATGGCACCCGGCGCGCCAGGACATCGCGCACCATGCCCCCGGCCACACCCGTCAGCAGCCCCATCAGCACCGCCACCGCACCGGGCGTACCGAGCTGCAGGGCCTTGTGGGTGCCGATGGCGGTAAACAGCGCCAGACCGAAGGCGTCGGCCACCGGCAGGAAGATTCGTGACAGGCGGTGAATGTAATGAAAGCCGATGATCGACACCCCGACGGTGGCCAGGATCACCCAGAGATAGGTAGGGTCCGCCACCCAGAAGACGGGGCGTACGCCCAGCACCAGGTCACGCAGGGTGCCGCCGCCAATGCCGGTCACCGCCGCCAGCACCAGCATGCCGAAGGGATCCATCCGCGAGCGACAGGCGAGTATCACGCCCGACAGTGCGAAGACGATCACCCCCGCCATGTCCAGCCAGTAGACCATGCTCGTCAACGCTTGCCTCCTTGCCTGCCCTAGGGTGCGCCGGAAGCGCGGCGCCGCAGGACCGTCATCTTACTGATAGGTCACGACCAGGAAGCCCACCAGCTCCTCATCGCCGCTGTTCTCGATGGTGTGCTCCAGGTCGGCATGGTAGTGCGCCGAGTCGCCGGGGCTCAGTACACAATGATTGTCGCCGGCCTGCACCCGAGCCTTCCCCTGGGTAATGGTCAACAGTTCGCGGGTGCCCTCGAAGTGGGGCGCGCTGTGCAGGCGCGCCCGGGGAGCGATGCGAATCTCGTAGAACTCCACGTTCTTTTCCAGGTGCAGGGGAGACAAGGTACGAATCCGGCACTCCTGGTCGTCGCGGAAGAGCTGGCTGGTATCGTCGCTGCGCACCAGCTCGATGCGGGAGGCCGCCCAGGGCTGGTCCACCAGCTCGCCGATATTCAATCCGAACGCCTGGGCGATACGCAGCGTCACCGCCAGGGTGGGGTTGGCCCGGCCCCGCTCGATCTGGCTGAGCATCGAGCGGCTGACCCCCGAAGCCGCCGCGAGCTGCTCAAGGGTCAGGTTGCGCTTCTTGCGCAGCTCGATCACTCGGCTCGAGAGCACCTGACTGCCCGCTTCACCCTGGGGCTCGGCTTCCGTCGTTCTGTCGTTCAACACCACACTCCTCTATGCCGATACCTATGACCGCTACCTGTCACTGCTACCTTCAATACTACCTGCCACTGATATCTCTCACTGAGATCCATGGGCGCAACGCAGAGCCAAAACATGATCCATCATAAGGGAATTTAATCTTGCATGATGGAATTATTCTGCGATACTGGATTTTCATCCCTTATAGTAAACACCCTGGTTTGAATTGCCAGCTCACTCGCTCAATGGCATCACGTTCGTTACCGTTGAAGAACTTCACCACGACCCAGAGCCGCGTTTCCACAAGCCACTCACCGACAAGCCATCACCAACAAACAAAAGGTAGAGACATGAAAGCACTGGTCAAGAAAGAGGCCGCACCGGGCCTCTGGCTGGAAAACGTACCGGACCCCGAGATCGGTATCAACGACGTCCTGATCAAGGTGAAGCGTACCGCCATCTGCGGTACCGACATGCATATCTACAAATGGGACAGCTGGGCCCAGAAGACCATACCCACCCCCATGGTCGTGGGCCACGAATTCGTCGGCGAAATCGTCGAGGTCGGCTCCAATGTGAATGACTTCAAGCCGGGCCAGATCGTTTCCGGAGAGGGTCATGTGGTCTGCGGGCGCTGCCGCAACTGCCTGGCCGGGCGGCGTCACCTGTGCGCCCATACCAGCGGTGTCGGCGTCAACCGTCCCGGGGCCTTCGCCGAGTACGTGGCCCTGCCCATGTCCAACGTGTGGGAGCACAAGGCCGGCATCGACCTTGACGTTGCCGCGCTGTTCGATCCGCTGGGCAACGCCGTGCACACGGCATTGCAGTTCGACCTGCTCGGCGAGGACATCCTGATCACCGGTGCCGGCCCCATCGGTGCCATGGCAGCAGCCGTGTGCCGTCATGCCGGCGCGCGCCATGTGGTGATCACCGACCTCAACCCCGAACGACTGGCCCTGGCCGCTCGCCTGGGCGCCACCCGCACGGTGGACGTCCGCCACGAAAGCCTCGCCGAGGTTCAACGCGACCTGGGCCTCAGCGAGGGTTTCGACGTCGGCCTGGAGATGTCAGGCAGCCCCGCCGCTTTTCGCGACATGCTCGCCAACATGTGCCACGGCGGCAAGGTGGCGATGCTCGGCATCCCCACCGAGGATATCGCCATCGACTGGAACACGGTGATCTTCAACATGCTGACGCTCAAGGGCATCTATGGGCGTGAGATGTATGAGACCTGGTACAAGATGTCGGTCATGATCGAATCCGGCCTCGATATCTCTCCGGTGATCACCCACCGGCTGCCCTACACCGAGTTCCAGCAGGGCTTTGATGCCATGCTGTCCGGTGAAGCCAGCAAGGTCGTTCTCAACTGGGAGTCATGACATGTACGGAGCCTTTCAACAGCACCTGCAACAAGAGCTCGACGCCATCGAGGAGGCGGGGCTCTACAAGCACGAGCGCCAGCTGACCACCCCCCAGGGGGCTCATGTCGGCATCAACCATGGCCGCGAGGTGCTCAACCTCTGCGCCAACAACTACCTGGGCCTGGCCCAGCACCCGGAGGTCAATGCCGCCGCCAGGGCTGGCCTCGACAAGTGGGGCTACGGCCTGGCCTCGGTGCGCTTCATCTGCGGCACCCAGAGCCTGCACAAGCAGCTGGAGGAGCGCCTCACCGAGTTTCTGGGCACCGAGGATACGATCCTCTACCCCTCCTGCTTCGATGCCAACGGCGGCCTGTTCGAGACCCTGCTCGGCGCCGAAGACGCCGTGATCTCCGACGAGCTCAACCATGCCAGCATCATCGACGGGGTGCGGCTCAGCAAGGCCAAGCGCTATCGCTACCGCAACCGCGACATGGCCGACCTGGAGGAGCAGCTCAAGGCCGCCGACCGCGACGGTGCGCGCTTCAAGCTGATCACCAGCGACGGGGTCTTCTCGATGGATGGCTATATCGCTCCCCTCGACGAGATCTGCGACCTGGCCGAACGCTACGGCGCTCTTGTGCACTTCGACGACTGCCATGCCACCGGCTTCGTCGGGGACGGCGGCCGCGGCACCCACGAGTTTCGTGGCTGCATGGACCGCGTGGATATCACCACCGGCACCCTGGGCAAGGCACTGGGCGGCGCCAGCGGCGGCTATACCAGCGGCAAGCGCGAAATCGTCGAGCTGCTGCGCCAGCGCTCGCGACCCTACCTGTTCTCCAACACGGTGGCCCCGCCGGTGGTGGCAGGCGCCTTGAAGGCGCTGCAGCTGGCCGGTGAATCCGGCGAGCTACGCGAACGGCTCAGGGAGAACACCGCACTCTTCCGCTCCGGCCTGGAATCGCTGGGCTTCGAACTGCTGCCCGGAGAGCACCCCATCGTGCCGGTGATGCTTCACGACGCCACGGTCGCCGCCCGCTTCGCCGAGGAGATGCTCAAGGAGGGCGTCTACGTGATCGCCTTCTCCTTCCCCGTAGTGCCCAAGGGTCGCGCACGTATCCGCACCCAGATGTCGGCGGCACTGACCCGAAACGACCTGGAATTCGCCCTGGCCGCCTTCGGCCGAGTCAAGGAGCGGCTGGGACTTTAAGCCGGTATCCATGCAGATTGGTTATTTTCCGCTACTCTCCAGTAACAGGGGCTTGGAAAAATCTGCTGCCCCCCTTGAACACCACGGCACCGCCTCGATAGCACTCGCGGGGCAGTGCCGAAGGAGCAGGAGGGAACGGATTGATACGCGCAGACGGTATCACCAAGATCTTCGGCTCGGCCCCGGAAACGGCGCTGCCGCTTCTGGAGGCCGGCAAGGGCAAGAGCGAAATTCAGGCCGAGACGGGCCAGGTGGTGGGGGTCCACGATGTCAGTTTTTCCGTCGAGCCCGGCGAGGTGTTCGTCATCATGGGCCTCTCGGGCAGCGGCAAGTCGACCCTGATTCGCTGCATCAACCGGCTCTTCGAACCCACTGCAGGCCACATCTTCTTCCAGCATCCCGACGAGGGTGAGATCGATATTACCGGGCTCTCGGACGAGCGTCTGCGCATGCTGCGCAAGCACCATATGAGCATGGTCTTCCAGAATTTCGCGCTCTTTCCCCACCGCAGCGTACTCGACAATGTGGCCTACGGCCTGGAGGTCCAGGGCAAGGCCCGCGACGAACGCCATCGCCACGCCCAGGAGATGCTGGAGATGGTCGGGCTCGGTGACTGGGGCAAGGCCTACCCATCCGAGCTCTCCGGCGGTATGCAGCAGCGGGTCGGGCTGGCCCGGGGGCTGGCCACCGACGCCAGCGTGCTGCTGATGGACGAGCCCTTCTCGGCCCTGGACCCGCTGATCAAGGTCAACATGCAGCAGGAGCTGAAGAAGATCCAGCAGCAGCTCGGCCGCACCATCCTGTTCATCACCCACGATCTGGACGAGGCCATGCGCATTGGCGATCACATCGCCATCATGGAGGAGGGGAGAATCATTCAGCTCGGCACCCCCGAGGAGATCCTGGTCAACCCGCGCACCGAGTACGTGGCCCGCTTCGTCGAGCACGCCGACCCCACCGGGGTAATCACCGCCGGCACCATCGCCCTGCCATTCGACAGCCAGGCCTTCACCACGCTGAGTGAGGCCGACGGCCTGCGGTTCATCGCCGCGGACGACCTGCCGGCACTGCACTATGGCCTGGACGACCAGGGCCGGCTGCGCGAGGCACGGATGAACGAGCAACGCCTCGAGATCAGTTCGCTCGACGAGGCGCTCGAAAGTGAGGAGCGCGGGGCCCGTCGCGAGGATCTGCTGATGTACTGCCGCGGGAGACGGTACTGCGTCAGGTGCTGCGCGGTCGCACCCGCACTGCACTGCCGACACTGGTGACAGATGCCGAGGACCGCGTCACGGGCCTGATCGACGAACTCCAGTTGATCCGAGGCATCCTCGAAAAGCGCGGGGTAAGCACCGACAGTGAGCCGCAGCCGGCCGCAGAGGAGGCGTCATCATGAGCGAGATCCTCGAACTGCTGCGCCAATTGATCACCGACCCTTCGGGCTGCTCGAGGCCCTGCCGGTGCGGCAGTGGATCACCGATGCGGTCAACTGGGTGGTCAGCAACTTCCGCGGCTTCTTCCGCAGCTATCTCAGTCCACCGGTGCGCGGCGCAATGGAGCTGATCCAGACAGCGCTGGAAGCCATCCCGCCGGGGTTGTTCCTGGTCGGCATTTTCCTGATCGGCTGGCGAGCGGCTTCCTGGCGGGTCGGGCTGTTCAGCTTCATCGCCCTCGCCCTGGTGGGCTTCATGGGCGTCTGGAACGCCTGGTGGTGACCCTCTCGCTGGTGATCACGGCGGTGCTGTTCTGCATGCTGATCGGCCTGCCGCTGGGCATTCTCTGTTCGCGCAGCGATCGCTTCGCCAAGGGCATGCGGCCGATTCTCGACATCATGCAGACCACCCCGCCTTTCGTCTATCTGGTCCCCGCCGTGATGCTGTTCGGCATCGGTAACGTGCCGGGCTGATCGCCACCATCATCTTCGCCATGCCGCCGATGATCCGCCTGACCAACCTGGGCATCCGCCAGGTGTCGACGGAATACATCGAAGCGGCCGAGGCCTTCGGCTCCACGCCACGCCAGATCCTCTGGAAGGTGCAGATCCCTCTGGCCCTGCCGACCGTGATGGCGGGACTCAACCAGACCATCATGCTGGCACTCTCGATGGTGGTGATCGCCGCCATCATCGGCGCCGGCGGACTCGGCCTGGAGGTCTACGCCGGGCTCGAGCGACTCAACATCGGCCAGGCCTTCGTCGGCGGCATCGGCATCGTGCTGCTGGCCATGGTGCTGGACCGAATCACCCAGGGACTGGGCGAGAAAGCGCCCGGCAACGGCAAGTAGTCCCGATTGGACAATGTGAAAAGGAGACATGTCATGCACACCACAACAACACCTCGATACCCGCTGAAGCACACCGCCCTGGCACTGTCGGCGGCCTGCCTGGTGGGCCTGGGGAGCCAGGCGGCGGCAGACGTCCAGCGACCCGGCGAGGGCGTCACGGTGCAACCTGCCGTGGCCAGCTGGACCTCGGCAGTGCCGGTGAGCTGGGCCTTCGTCGAACTGCTTGAGGAACTCGGCTATGAGGTCCAGACACCCATCTCGCTCTCCAATCCGGTGGCTTACCTGGCGATCTCGGAGGGTGACGCCGACTACTGGCCCAACGGCTGGTTCCCGCTGCACTCCCCCCAACTGCCGGATAACTTCGACGAGGTTGCCACCCTCTTCGACCCACACTGCACCGCCTGCGGCATCCAGGGCTACCTGGCCGATATTCCGTCCATCGAGGAGTACGGCATCACCGGCATCAACGATTTCACCCGTGACGAGGTGAAGGCCGCCTTCGATGCCACCGGCGACGGCAAGGCCGACCTGTTCGGCTGCCCGCCGGGCTGGGGCTGCCACGAGGGCATCAACGCCATGCTCGACAAGTTCGAGCTGCGCGATCACATCAACCACGTGGACGCCGGTTACGCCGCCAACTTCGCCGAGGCGCTGTCGCGCATCCAGGCCGGTGAGCCGGCGCTCTACTACACCTGGGGGCCCAGCGCCTGGCTGCTATCGCTGGTGCCCGGCGAGGATGTGATGTGGATCAACGCACCGGGCATCGTCGAGGATGAGGCCGAGCGCGCCGAGGGCGTTGACGGCGCGGTCAGCGATCCTATCGAGATGGGCTTCGTCGCCGCCGATATCCAGGTGGCGGCCAACAACGACTTCCTCGAGGCCAACCCGGCTGCGGCCGAGCTCTTCCGCCAGGTGCGCCTGCCGCTGGAGTGGATCAGCGAGGTGGACGGTGCCATGGACGAGCAGGACCTCACCGACGATCAGGTCCGCCCGCTGGTCGCCGAATGGATCGCCGAGAACCGCGATACCGTCGACGAGTGGCTGGCCGCCGCTCGCGCCGCCGCGGACTAGCGGGGCTCGCTGCGCACGATACCGCGCAGTAACCGTCCCAGCACGTCGGAGCCGGTGAGGATGCGCTTCTCCTCGGCCCAGAGCAGGATGACGTCCTCGTCGAGGACGTCATCCTGGCGATGGGCGGGCCACACCTTGAAGCGATGCAGCACTTCGCCCAGTGGAGTGGCTGGATCGTCCACCAGGATCGGCCGGTGACAGTGGGCCAGTGGCGTGAAGAGATCGGGATCGAACAGGGCCGCGCGGAGGAATGCATCGGTATCGATCACGAGCCGCGGCTCGCCGGCATCGTCCACCACCACCGCCCGGCTCTTGCCACTGACCTGCAGCGACCGCAGAAATGCATCATGCCGGGTACGCTGGATCTCGGGAAAGATCGGTATGTCGCCATGGAAGGGCAGGACGACGATGCTCTCGGGGTCCAGCACTTCCCCCTCCCGCCCCAGGGGCACATCGTCGAGCATGAGGAAGTTCATGGCACCGCGCCCCTCGACCCGGTCGATCTCGGTTTCGGTGGACTCCATGTGCAGCCGGATCAGCTGATGCAGGTCTCGCTCCCGGAAAAAGGGAATCGCTTCCGACCCCAGCCAGCGGTCCAGAACCCAGGCGGTCGGACGCGCCACCGGCCAAAGCAGTAGCTGGTAGAAGCGCACCATCGGCGCCAGCAGTGAAGCCATGCGCAACGCATGACGGGAAAAATATGCCTGGGGCAGGATCTCCGCACAGACCGTGATCACCACCGTGGAGAACAGGAACGCCACCGCGGCACCCATCACCGAGCCGGAGAGCAGCGCCAGCAGCACATTGACGGCGACGTTGCCCCAGAGGATGGTGACCAGCAGGAAGTTGGCATCCTGGCGCAGGCGATGTACCCGGCGGGCCGGCCGACTGCCCTTGCGGGCCTCGATCTCGAGTTCCAGCTTGTTGATCGAGAAGAAGGCCAGGTTGAGCCCCGAGAACATCGCCGACTGAGCCAGGCAGAGGCTAATCCCGATCCAGGTCAGCAGCGTCATCGGGGCGGTCTCCCGTGTCGAATGTCAGTTGGTCTCGAAGCCGTGCTGCACGAGCCAGTCGCGCAGGAAGGCGATTTCCTCCTCTTGGGCCTCGATGATCTCGCGGGCCAGGTCGCGGATCGCTTCGTCCTCGCCATGCACCAACACCACGTTGGCCATATCGATGGCACCCTGATGGTGGGGAATCATCCCACGGGCGAAGTCGGCATCGGGATCACCGGTGAACTCGATCATCATGTCCTGATGCATGCGATCGTTGACCTCGCGGTAGGCCTGCACTGCAGGGTTGTCCGCGTGTTCGTCGTCCTCATCGACTACGCCATGGGCACCGTGCTCGCCATGGTGGTCATCCGTGGGCACCTGCTCGTCATTCTCAGCGCCTTCATGATCAGCGTCTTCCTCGCTACCCTCGTGATCATGGTCGTGGCCCGGGTCACCATTCACGCCATGATGCGCCTCGTCATGGTGATCCTCTCCCGGACTTTCGGCCATCGCCGAGGGCCCCGCCAGCAGGGCGGCAACGAGGGCCGCGCCGGTCAAGATGGTAGCGACAGCGGGGCGCGTTCTTACTGCCGGGATGTGTGTCATGCCGGTCTCCTATAACATGGGCAACGCAGATATCGTAAAGCCTTGGGGTGCAACGCAATCAAATCCCTATCGACCCTTGGCCATTCAACCTCGACACAGAGACTATCATGGACTGGAATCCTGCCTTGATCTGGATTGCGATCGCCTTGCTGCTGGGCCTGGCGGAGCTCTCCTCCGGAGGCCTTGTGCTGTTGGCTCTGGCCGTGGCAGCCGTCTTGACGTCGGCGCTGGCCGCCATGGGACTGTCGCTGCCCTGGCAACTGCTGGGAATGGGCATCTTCTCGGGGCTCCTCGTGCCCCTGGCTATCATGGTCATTCGCCCCTGGTTTTCTCCTCGCGGCGTCGCCTACGGCACCACTGGCACCGGCGTGGAAAAGGGCCATACCTACACGACGCTGAAACGTGATTTCGATGGCGCCAGCGGGGTCAAGATCAACGGCGACTTCTACCGTCTGCGCGTCGAGGCAACCGGCGAGACCGATTTGCCTGAGGAAACACGGGTCGTCTTCAAGCGGTTCGATGGCACCACGGCCATCGTCAGCCATTGCCAGGAAGACCGGAACCAGAAACACCAGAAGGAGTAGGAGGCAACGCTTCATTCACGCCACGTTCACCAATATCCAATCCCCTCAAAGACCTATCAATACGTCCTCATCAAGACGAACTCGTCAACACAAGGAGCAGTAAATCGTGAATATGGATCTTCCTATCAGCCCAGGCTGTTACTCACCCTGATCATCGTCGTCATCGGCATCCTGATCATCGCCAAGGGGCTGGTCATCGTGCGCCAGTCCGAGGTGATGGTCATCGAGCGACTGGGGTCGTTCAACCGCCTGCTGGAAAGCGGCATCAACATCATCATCCCCTTCATCGAACAGCCCCGTGCCATCATCATGGTTCGCTACCGCAAGATGGGCGACGAGTACCACCCAGTGACCAGCAGCGAAGTCCGTATCGATCGCCGTGAAACGGTCATGGATTTTCCGGGCCAGCCGGTGGTGACCACCGACAACGTCACGGTGAACATCAACGGTGCGCTCTACTATCAGATCATCGATCCCAAGCGCGCGGTCTATGAAGTGGAGAACATGAGCCAGGCGGTGGAAGTGCTGGCCAAGACCACGCTGCGTTCGGTGGTCGGCAAGATGGAGCTCGACAAGCTGTTCGAGTCCCGTGTCGAGGTCAACAACGAGATCCAGGCCGCCATGGAAGAAGCCGCCTCCAAGTGGGGGGTGAAAATCTCCCGGGTCGAGGTGCAGGACATCGCCATGCCCGAGGAGGTGGAGTCCGCCATGCGCCTGCAGATGGCCGCCGAGCGCAAGCGCCGCGCCACCGTCACCGAAGCCGAGGGGGAGAAGTCCGCCGCCATCGCCATGGCCCAGGGCCAGCGCGAGTCGGCGATCCTCAACGCCCAGGGCGACAAGGAATCCGCCATCCTGCGCGCCCAGGGCGAGCAGGAGTCGATCAAGCTGGTCCTCAATGCCATCGGCGACAGCGACGAGCACAAGCGCACCGTGGTGGGCTACCTGCTGGGCCAGAGCTACATCAAGGGGCTGCCCAACATGGCCAAGAACGGCGAGCGGGTCTTCGTACCCTACGAGTCCTCCGCCCTGCTCGGCTCCATGGGCATGTTCCGCGAGATGGCCGGCTCACCGGAAGACGCCGTATCCCGGCACCTGCGGTCCGGCGACAACCAGAGCGGCCTGCGCGGCGGCATCGTCGGTGGTGGCGGCAGCGCCTCCTGACCGAACCGGCACGCAGCACAATGATCAGGCTGGGCTGACGCCGATCAGCCCAGCCTGATCTCGCTTTGCGAGAACCATGATAATTCCGGTGTCTGCACTGACACCGGTTATCCACGCTTTACCATCGCAACCCATTAATTTCTCCCATCTCTCCCTGCCGTGCCGTCGCACCGATAACTACGACCTTGGTCTTGCCCTTCCCCCACCAGTGGCTCAAATAGGCATACTGGCAAAACTTAAACGATAAAGCCCTGCTCTGCTTCCGAGACGCCATGCCGCTGCTCCTGGAAAAGCTCACCCCGCCGCCGCTTCCGCCCTGCATGGTGGCGAGGCCACGCCTCAACGACCGCTTCGCACTCGACGAGCGGGTGCGTCTGCTGGTGGTGCAGGCGCCACCGGGGTACGGCAAGAGCACCCTGGTGGCCGAGCGGCTGCCGGCGCTGGAACAGCACGCCGTCTGGCTGCGCCTGGAGGCGCGCGACGATACCCCAGTGCGCTTTGCCGTCTATTTCCACGCCGCCCTTGAGCGGCTGCTGGACGATGCCGCCTCACTGCCCGCCATCGACACCACCGCACCCCTTGCCCAGCAGTGCGAGGGGTGGCTGGCGGCGCTGCCGGAAGCGTCGTCGCCACGGCGACTGGTACTCGACGAGGTCGAACACCTGCTCCATCCGGAAATCCTGGAAGCCCTGACCCTGTGGCTGCGCCACCAGCCGCGCTGGCTGACCCTGACGCTGATCTCGCGCATCCGTCCCGCCCTGGGCCTGGCGGCACTGCGTCTGCGCGGCGAGCTTGAGGAGATCGGCCTGACCGAGCTGGCCTTCGATGTCGAGGAGGCGCAGACCCTGTGTGCCGAGCAGCTCAGCTTCCCCCCCACCCGGGTCAGCCTGGAGCGTGCCCTGCGCCGCAGCGGCGGCTGGGTCATGGCGCTCACCTGGCTGGTCGAGCGCACCACCACCCGGGCCGGCTTCGACGCCTTGGTCGATCGTCTGAGCGGCGCCCATCCCGACTTCGTGGCCTGGTTCGACGACCTGCTCCACCAGCACCTCGACGAGGACGACCGCCGCCTGCTGCTGCAACTCGGCGTACTCGAGCGCTTCTCGCCGGCGCTGGTGGCCCGGCTGCTGGAAGGCGAGCGCCTGACCCAGCGGCTCACTTCGCTGGAACAGGCCGGGCTGTTCATCGAGCCAATCGACCGCATGAGCAGTGGTACCGCTTTCAGCCGCTGTTCACCGGCTACCTGCGCCATCGCCGCCACGAACTGAGCCTCGAAAGCCAGCGCGAGCTGCACCGGCGCGCCAGCCAGGCCTGGCTGGCGCTGGG